>JBDSKP010000555.1:0-5129 GCA_039916925.1 Duganella sp. | reverse complement strand
GCGTTGCACCGGGAAGTTGCCGGAACTTGAAAACAGCACGCCGCCAGCACGCTCGCGCCAGGCGCCAGTGAGCGCCGGCAGACAGGCAATCGCGCGCACCGCGTTGCCGCCGCCGCGCACGCGCTGCACGCCGTAGTTGACGCGGATCGCCACCGGCTCGCCGGCCTTGGCCTTGCCGCCGTACAGGCGCGCCAGGTCGACCACCTCGGCCGCGGTGATGCCGCAGGTCGCGGCGACGCGCTCCGGCGTCCATTCGGCGACGCGCGCTTTCAACTGCTCGAAGCCGAGCGTATGGCGCGCGATGTAGTCGTGATCGAGCAAGTCCTCGTCGATCAGCACGTGCATCAGGCCCAGCGCCAGCGCGGCGTCGGTGCCGGGCAGCGGCGCGATGTGCTGGTGGCATTTCTCGGCCGTCAGCGAGCGGTACGGATCGATCGCGATCAGCGTGGCGCCGTTGCGCTTGGCCTCCTGCGCGCGCGTCCAGAAGTGCAGGTTGGAGGCGATCGGATTGCCGCCCCAGATGATGATCAGCTTGGCGTTCTGGAACTGCTCCATGTCGGTGCCGACCGACGCCCCCACCGTGTACCTGTAGCCGGTCGCGCCGGCGGTGGCGCAGACGGTGCGGTCCAGCAGCGAGGCGCCGATCTTGTTGAAGAAGCGCGACGACATCGACTCGCCCTGCAGCAGTCCCATCGTGCCGCAGTAGCTGTACGGCAGGATCGCCTCCGGCGCGCGCGCGGCGATCGGCTTGAGCCTGGCGGCGATGGTGGCCAGCGCCTCGTCCCAGCTGATGCGCTCGAACTTGCCCTCGCCCTTCTTGCCGACGCGGCGCAGCGGGTGCAGCAGGCGCTCGGCGTGATAGGTGCGCTCGGTGTAGCGCGCCACCTTGGTGCACAGCACGCCGGCGGTGGTCGGATGGTCGGGATCGCCCTTGACGGCGGTGGCGACGCCGTCCTCGACGGTCACCAGCAGCGCGCAGGTGTCGGGGCAGTCGTGCGGGCACACCGCGCGGACTTGTGTGGTTGTCATTGTCAAAGTTCCCAAAAGCATACACTGAAAGCCATATCGTAAACCATTCCGGCCTGCTTGCTACCAAGCTTGGGGCCGCTCTGGATTAAGTCGCGCGACAAGGGCTACAATGGCTATTCTCGCCGCCCACAAGGCGCGCGACCCATATTGGAGAAGCATATGAAACTAGTTGATCCCATCATTGCCTTTCAGTCCGAATTGCAGCACATCCGGCGCGACCTACACGCCCATCCGGAACTCTGCTACGAAGAGCGGCGCACCTCCGACGTGGTCGCCGACAAGCTGACGGAATGGGGCATCCCCGTGATTCGCGGCCTCGGCCTCACCGGCGTGGTCGGGATAATCAAGAACGGCAGCTCGCCGCGCGCGATCGGCCTGCGCGCCGACATGGACGCGCTACCGATGCAGGAGGTCAACACCTTCGCGCACGCCTCCCGCCACCCGGGCAAGATGCACGCCTGCGGCCACGACGGCCACACCGCCATGCTGCTGGGCGCGGCCAAGCACCTGGCCGAGAACCGCAACTTCGACGGCACCGTGTACGTGGTGTTCCAGCCGGCCGAGGAAGGCGGCGCCGGCGCGCGCCGCATGATCGAGGACGGCTTGTTCGAGCAATGCCCGATGGAAGCCATCTACGGCATGCACAACTGGCCCGGCATTCCGTCCGGCCATCTGAGCGTGATCGAGGGGCCGATGATGGCCTCCAGTAACGAGTTTTACCTCACGATCAAGGGCAAGGGCGCGCACGCGGCCCAGCCGCACAACAGCATCGACCCGGTGATGGTGGCGGTGCAGATCGCGCAGAGCTGGCAGACCATCATCTCGCGGCAGAAAAGCCCGCTGGACACGGCGGTGCTGTCGATCACGCAGATCCACGCCGGCAGCGCCACCAATGTCATCCCCGACGAGGCGCAAATGGTCGGCACGGTGCGCACCTTCACCACACCGGTGCTGGACATGATCGAGGCGCGCATGGGCGAGATCGCGCGGCACACGGCGGCGGCGTTCGGCGCCGAGGTCGAATACAAGTTCCGACGGAATTATCCGCCGCTGGTCAATCATCCGGCCGAGACGCGCTTCGCCGTCGAGGTGATGAAGGAGGTGGTGGGCGCCGACAAGGTCGACGACAACGTCGAGCCGACCATGGGCGCGGAGGATTTCGCGTTCTTTCTGCAGGCGAAGCCGGGGTGCTATATCTTCATCGGCAATGGCGAGGGCGATCATCGCGACGGCGGCCATGGTTTGGGGCCGTGCGTGCTGCACAATGGCAGTTATGATTTCAACGACAATCTGTTGCCGGTGGGGGCCAGTTTCTGGGTGCGGCTGGCGGAGAAGAGCTTGCCGTTGAAGTAAGCGCACGCGGAGACACGTAGGGCGGATTAGCGTAGCGTAATCCGCCATGCATGCGCCGCCGACGGCTCGGCGATGGCGGATTACGGCGTTCCGCCTAATCCGCCCTACGTCTCGCTGGTTCGCGGGCGCCGTTACATCCGGTCAGGGTCCTTACCCACCCGTTGCCCCGGGTTGAGCCGCTCCAACCCCACCAGCGCCGCCGAATGATCGGCCTGCGGCATCGTCTCGGCCAACACCCGGTACCGCTGCGTCACCAGCTCGGTCACCGGCAACGTCACGCCGGCCGCCTGCGCCGCCGCCAGGATATTGCGCTGATCCTTCAGCTGCGTCGCCACCTTGCCGCCGGCGACGAAATTCCTCTCCAGCATGCGCTGTCCGTGCACGTCCAATATCTTGCTCTCGGCAAAACCGCCACGGATCGCCGCCCGCATCGCCGCCGGGTCGGCGCCGGCCGCCTGCGCCAGCAGCATCGCCTCGGCCACGATGTTGATGGTGGCGCCGACGATCAACTGGTTGCACAGCTTGGCCACCTGTCCGCTGCCGGCCGGCCCGACCAGGGTCGCCCTTCCCATCGCCGCCAGGACCGGCTCCACCTCGGCGAAGTCCGCCGCGTCGCCACCGGCCATGATGGCCAGCGTCCCCGCCGCCGCGCCGCCCACCCCGCCGGACACCGGGGCGTCGACAAAGCGCCGCCCATGCGACCGCAGCAGCGCATTGAACGCTTGCGCCTCCGACTGCCGCGTCGAGCTCATATCAACCCACAGCGCGTTCGGCGCCAGCGCGGGCAGCGCCTCGCGCATGACTTGCTCCACGATCGGGCCGGCCTCCAGCATCGAGATGACGATGCCGGCGTCGCCCACGGCCTCGTCCAATCGCGCCACCGGCCGCGCGCCGGCGGACGCCAAGCCCTCGGCCTTGGCGAAGGTCCGGTTCCACGCCGTCACGGCATGGCCTGCCGCCAGCAGGCGGCGCACCATCGGCTCTCCCATCAAGCCAATACCGAGAAATACGATTCGCATAGACAATCCCGCTTCTGAACTTTCAAAACACCGGTGCGCCCGGAAGGAATTCCTGAACACCGGTACAATCTTGACAGCCGTATAAACAGACATACAGCACACACAAGTACTAATACAAGGATACTATGTTCGCGAAAACAATGATGGCGGCCGTGGCCGCCCTGATGCTCAGCCAGGCGGCAATCGCCCAAGACAAACTGATCGACTCCGTGTCGGTCGACTACGGTTCCTCGTCGAAAAATCGCATGGTGCGCCTGAGCGCGGCCAAGGATTGGGATGTGAAATGGTTCCAGTCGAACGGCACCAACCTGAGCGGCTACTGGGAGGCCAGCGCCGGTTACTGGAAAGAGAAACAGTACCGCAACGTCCCCGGCGCCCACGAAAGCCTGTTCGACGTCGGCTTCACGCCGGTGTTCCGCTTCCAGAACGATAACAAGAAGGGCCTGTACTACGAGGCGGGCATCGGCGTGCACCTGCTGTCCGAGCTGTACAACAACGACGACAACCGCCTGTCGACCGCCTTCCAGTTCGGCGACCACATCGGCATCGGCTATGTGCTGCAGAACAACTGGGAAATCGGGCTCAAGCTGCAGCATTTCTCGAACGGCGGCATCAAGAAGCCGAACTCGGGTGTGAACTTCGTCGAGCTCAAGGCCGCGTACCACTTCTGATTATCCAGATCCCCGCAAGGCGCTTCACTGAAGCGCCTTTTTTACATCCGCGCATCATTGACGCCCGCAACAGGACGGTGGGTGCCGCAAAAATGGGCGCATACTCCCATCGTCAGTCCCCCGCCTGCGCCGTCCGGCGCCGCCCCCTCCCCTCGTTTCGTTAAAAAAATCGCAATCTGAATGAAATGGTATATTTTTCGCCATTTTTCGTGATTTATGATTTTTGAGCTCGCTATAGTTCCCTTTCGTTGAATTTGGATGCCTCCCGCATCGGCCGTTACACCGAAAGGAATTCAGCTCATGAGCTTAGATGAAGGCGCTATCGAACTGGGCGCATCACCGCACGCATACCGACCCAAGGATTTACTCGAGGCGATCCGGGTCAAGCAATGGATCAAGAACCTGGTCGTGCCGCTGGTTGGCATCGCCATGCTCGGCGACAAATTCGGCTGGCCGGAGGCCGTCGCCAACCTGGTCCTGGGCTTCGCCGCGTTCTGCATGGCGGCATCGTCGATCTATGTGCTCAACGACCTGGTCGACATCAAGGCCGACCGCGCCCATCCTAAAAAGCGCCACCGTCCGATCGCCAGCGGCCGGGTCGGCGCCTCGTTCCTGTGCGGCTTGCTGGCCGTGTCCTGCCCGCTGTCGCTGTTCCTGGCGTATATCGCCAGCCCGCAGATCATGGTGCTGCTGCTGATCTATTTCATCATCAATATCGCCTACTGCTTCAAGCTCAAGCACGTGGCCCAGGTCGATATGGTGTGCGTGGCGTCCGGCTTCACCCTCAGGGCGCTGGCCGGCGCCTTCGCGGTCGGCGCCGTGGTCGATTTCTGGATACTCGCCGCCATCACGTTCTCGTGCGTGGGCCTGGCGATCATGAAACGCATGAAGGAATTGAAGGCGCTCGGCGCCTCGGGCGAGACCCGTCCCGTGCTGGCCAAGTACGACTACCACACGCTGCTGCGGGCGCACGACATCTTCATGGTGCTGGCGACCCAGTCGCTGGTGATGTTCCTTGAACACAGCAGCGCGAAATTCGCCAACTCGCTGAAGGTGG
>JBDSKP010000554.1:0-4582 GCA_039916925.1 Duganella sp. | reverse complement strand
CCGCAGCAAGATCGAATTCCCGTTCTTCGAGCAGCACCTGAAAGGCGTTCCGAACAAAAACGCGGCGGAAGTGTACGCGTTTGAAACGGGCAGCAATGTGTGGCGCAACTACGCGGCGTGGCCGCCGGCGCAGGCCCAGACCCGCACGCTCTACCTCGGTCCGAACGGCACGCTCGATTGGAAGCAGCCGGCCGCCGGCGCCGCCGAGGCCTTCGACGAATATGTATCCGATCCGCGCAAGCCGGTGCCGTACACCGCCTATCCCGCCACCGGCGTGCCCAAGGAATACATGGTGGGCGACCAGCGCTTCGCCTCGACGCGTCCGGACGTGCTGACCTACCGCAGCGAGGTGCTGGAAGAGGACGTGACCTTGAGCGGCCCGGTCAAGCCGCGCCTGTTCGTCTCCACCACCGGCACCGACGCCGACTGGGTCGTCAAGCTGATCGACGTGTATCCGCCCAGTTATCCCACCGGCGGCCATGGCGACGAACACCCCACCGACGTCCCCAAGCCGACGCTGGCCATGGCCGGCTACCAGCAACTGGTGCGCGGCGATCCGTTGCGCGGCAAATTCCGCAACGGCTTCGACAATCCACAGCCGTTCACGCCCGGCAAGGTCGAGACCGTCAACTACAGCATGGCCGACGTCAACCACACCTTCCGGCGCGGACACCGCATCATGGTGCAGATCCAGAGTTCCTGGTTCCCGCTGGTGGATTTGAATCCGCAAACGTTTGTCGATATTCCAAAAGCCAAGCCGGAGGACTTCCAGAAGGCGACGCAAAGGGTCTATCACGCGCCATCGATGTACTCCGGCATGGAGGTGCGGCTGTTGCCGGCGACGCGTTGAGTGGACGTGGATTCTTGCGTTGCTAGCACCTTGGGATGCATCATTGTAATGATGACACTGTACCAGCTGGTGCGCTCGCAAGCCAACGTCGCGACGGTGTTGTTGTTTAATCCGGTGAATCCGGTCGTACCGTTCACCGCCGGCGGGGCGCCGACGTCGAATAACCCGGGCATATTCCACATCGCCAGCGCGTCCTTGCAGGACATGGTCACATTGGCGCCGGAATGGAAAGCGCTGGCCGGCATCCGCTACGACAGTCCAGCCATCGGGCGAAGGCTTCGCATTAACGACCGCGAATGCGCAGATCGCGCCGGAGATCACCAAGAATAAAGAAATCGGCGCCAAGTACGATTTATTCAATGGCCGCGCATCGGCTGGCGTATCGATATTCCAGCTGACGCGTACGAATATTAAAACCACCGATCCGCTGACATTACCACTTCTGCCATTGGGCCCCCAACGCACCAAAGGCGTGGAGCTGACATTTAATGGCGATCTGGGCAATGGCTGGAACACGTGCGCCGGTTATTCATATTTGGATGCGGTGATGAATTCCTCCCTCGCGCGCGATGACGGGCAAGCCGTGCAGGAAAAACGTCCAACATTAACGCCGAAGCACAGCGCTACTCTCTGGGTCACTAAAGCGCTGGCCCGGCATTTCGGCATGGGCGGCGGCGTGAATTATGTGGGCGACCGTTTCGCCAATCCGGACAATACGGTGACTTTATCGTGTTACGTCACGGTCGATACGATGGCTTATTATCGCCAGCGCGGTATCGATCTGCCGCTGAGTGTCATGAATCTGTTTGACCGCGCCTATATCGTGGCGGGGCACGGTAGCAGCAAGAACTTGCACCTGCCGGGCGCGCCCCGCTCGGTGCAGCTGACGGCGCGCTACCGGGTGTAAGGCAACACGTGCCAGAAATGGGTGCGATCGCGCCAATTTCTGGCACGGCAACCGTCTGTGCGACCACCCGGAATATACTTGGTTCCGGCAGAACGTTGATGCGAACGAGAGATGGGGGTGAATAGGACTGATATTCTTGTTGAGTCCCGCGCTGTGGCGAAATTCGGTACAGGACGCAACGTTGTTGAAACCAATCATTATTTAGGCGATAGCCGGTATCATTCAGGATCGCACGTTGAACCTTATCGACCGAATTTTGTCTTACATAACAAGTCAGATACAGTCATGAAGCTATCAGACAAAAGCGCGGCGCCGGGTTCCGCCCTACTACCACAGCCCGCGAACAAAAATGGGGACAAGGCTCGCATGGAAGAGCGCACATCAAAACTCGAATCGCTGGCGGAGAAAACTTTGGAGCGCATAACGTTCCTGGACGTTGATTTGGCCGTCATCAAATCAAACTATGCCACGAAAGAAGATATTGCCAAGATGGAAGGCATTCTGCTGAAGTGGTTTATCGGAACGGCCGTGGCTATCGCGGGTCTGGCGTTCGCCGCCGCGAAATTCATTCACTAGGCACACTAACTTCCGACGGCCTTTTCCGCAGCTCGAGTGACTCGAAGCAAAAGGCCTGGAATCAGACGGCAGAGGACTTGCGACGCTTCATCAAGCCCACCAACCCCACCGGCAAGCAGCACTTCAGAGTGCTACTCCAAAAAGCACCATGTTTTGAACGAAATAAATCAACGGCATACCGCTAGAGGCGCCATCACTGCGACAAGCGGTAAGTTCTTGAATATGAAGGATTGGCCTGCCCAGCAGGAATCGAACCTGCGTCCCTCAACTTAGAAGTCAGGCTCTCGAACCCGACTTACATTATGATAATCAATGCCTTACGGTTGCTTTCATGCGCTATTGCGAAAAAAACTGCTGATTGTGAGTGGTTGATTTATATAAGAACTTAGTCGTTCAATGGCGCAATATTGGCCCATAAAGCCGGCTTCTTACGCCGCCCCCTTAATTTCGCGCATGAAGCTCGCCGCGAATTCATTAAACAAATTTGCGTAAATATTCCTTGCGATATTACGCAAATTTGTTTAATATCACTAAATCCCAACAACAACAGGAGGTGCAGTGAAGCAAAGCGAGTTTGTGAGATGGTTAAGACAGCAAGGAGCGACTTTTGAGGACGGCACAAACCACTTAAAAATCTTTCTAAACGGCGAGCGATCCATCCTATCAAGACACCCCGCAAAAGAGCTTAAAAAAGGTCTTGTTGAAGGGGTAAAAAAACAACTCAAATTGAAGTGAGGCAGGCCCCGAAAGAGGCTTGCAGCATTCTTTACAGCACCGGTCTCTCTCCCTATGAAAAGGAGCTTATATGCAGTATCCAGCACGATTTGAGCCAGCCGATGAAGGTGGCTTCGTTGTAACTTTCCGCGACATTCCAGAAGCGATCACGCAAGGCGATGATGAGGCTGAAGCCTTGCAAGAAGCCCAAAGTGCCCTGCTCAGTGCTTTGGAATTTTATTTTGATGACAAACAGGCAATTCCCACTCCGTCTAAATCACAGTCCGGCGAGCGCTCTATTGCGTTGCCCGCCAGCGTATCGGTGAAAGTGTTACTGCTCAACGAAATGCTTGCGCAGAAGGTGGGGCCGTCTGAACTGGCTCGTCGCATGGAAACCACCCCGCAGGTCGTAAACCGCCTTGTCGACCTTCGTCATCCAACCAAAATTGACAAGGTCGAAGAAGCATTAGGATGCCTCGGCAAGCACTTGGAACTAGCCGCCGTCTGACTATACTTCAGGTCAGGATAGTCGTTAAGGGAAGGCCGGTGTGCAGACGTCTGTCTACCAGTATGTTGAGGCTCGGAAGGCCAAAAGGATAGCTGCGCACCGCGCCGTCGACGTCCTGTCGCACGCCTTCACCAAGGCTGTCAACAATCTATGAATGGTCAGACGATTTACGCGCCGCCGTCCGCAAGGCTGAAGCGGTGACCCCGGTTGCTGACGCGCCGTTCCTGTTCTGCACCCGCAAGGGTACCGGCTACATCGAGGAGGAAAAAGGAACCGCGAGCAGTTGGGGCTCGGTTTGGCAACGCTATATGACGCGCGTGATGGCCGAAACTACCATTGAGGAGCGTTTTACCTAGCATGACTTGCGCGCCAAGTGTGCAGGCGACGCGGAGTCATTGGAGCACGCCCGCGCCCTGCTGTCGCATATCGATAGCAAGGTCACCGAACGCATCTACCGTCGCAAAACAGAACTGGTTAAAGCGGCTAAAGTGACGTTTGAATAGCGCAACGCTATTTGAATAGCGCAATGCCTGATTTTTTGGCATTGCGAAAACGTCCTAACCGGTTGATTTTACTGAAGATTTTGGCCTGCCCAGCAGGAATCGAACCTGCGACCCTCAGCTTAGAAGGCTGATGCTCTATCCAACTGAGCTATGGGCAGTCACGACAGCGAGAATTCGCCGCAGAAATGAAAAACGGGTTGTCGACGACAACCCGTTTAGTGTTTTTGGTCGGAGTACAAGGATTCGAACCTTGGACCCCCTGGTCCCAAACCAGGTGCGCTACCGGGCTGCGCTACACTCCGAAGACAGCATTCTAACGCCTGGCGCCCTCCCCGTCAATGAAAGGGCCGGCTTAATCTTTCATTGCTGAATTACGCCGCCAGTTGCGCGTCGACCTTGTCGGCGATGCGCTGCGCCATCGAATCCGCGTCCTTGGCGTTGCGTGCTTCGACCATGACCCGGATCAAAGGTTCCGTGCCGGACGCGCGGATCAGCACGCGGCCGCCGCCGGCCAGCTCGCGCTC
>JBDSKP010000553.1:0-5198 GCA_039916925.1 Duganella sp. | reverse complement strand
GCGCTACGGTGGCGAGGAATTCGCCGCCGTGTTGCCGGACACCGGCCCGGAGCAGGCGGCGCTACATGCCGAAGCGATCCGCGCCCGCATCGCCGCGCTTGCCGTCACGCACGCGCCGGCCGCAATGCGTGCGTATGTAACAATGAGCATCGGCGTGGCCAGCTTCGACAAGGACCGGCTGTGCACCGCCGAAACCATGCTGGCCGCCGCCGACAGCTGCCTGTATGCCGCCAAACACGCCGGACGCGACTGCGTCATCGTTCACAAACTGGAAGAAACCATCGCATGAAAAATCGTCTCGCCACCCTGCCATCGATGCTGTCCGCCGCGTTCGGGCCCGCCTGCGCCATGGCCGCCACATTGGCCGCCTTGGCCGTGCCAGTCGCCTATGCCGCACCGCTCGCCTGTAGCGGCACCGCGCCGTCCGGCGACCTGATCGCGCAGCGCATCGAAGCAGCCAACCCAACACGCAGCGAACCCGGCCTGTACGAAGGCCCGGTGTGGATCAAGGACGCACTGTATTTCTCGGACTTTACCTTTGGCCCGGGCTTCCCGTCGCGCATCCAGAAGCTGGACGCCGGCGGCAAGGTCACGACCTTGATCGCCGACAGCGGCAGCAACGGCCTGGCGGTCGACGCGCAGGGCAACATCCTGGCGGCCACGCACAAGTACAAAAGCGTCTCGCGCTACACGCTCGACGGCAAGCGCAGCGACGTGGTGACCAAGTACAACGGCAACGTCTTCAACTCACCCAACGACATGGCGCTGGCCGCCGACGGCACGCTGTACTTCAGCGACCCGGCCTTCCAGCGCGACGCCGCGCCGGGCGGGCAGGACAAGACGCGCGTGTACCGGGTGGCGGTCGACGGCACGGTCACCGTGGTGGACGACACGCTGACCAATCCGAACGGCGTATCGCTGTCGCCGGCAGGGGACGTACTGTATGTGAACGGTATGGTTGGCGAAAAAGGCGTGCTGCGCGCGTACGCCATCGTCGACGGCAAGCCTGGCAAGGGACGCGACCTGGTCAATGGCCTGGGCATCCCGGACGGCATGGCGATCGACTGCCACGGCGACATCTACGTCACCGAGCACACGGACCAGCGCATCCGCGTGTTCACGCCGCAGGGCAAGCAGATCGCCACGATCAAGGTCGACGCCAACGTCACGAACGCCGCATTCGGCGGCGCCGACGGCAAGACGCTGTTCATCACCGGCGCCGGTTCGGTGTGGAAAATCGCGCTCGACGTCAGCGGTTTGCCGTACTGATCGCGCGGGGGAACAAATCTGATTCGTCATCGCGGGCCGGATCTCAACAATCCGGCCCGCGATGCGAATCAACACCGGCGGCCACAATCCGAACCAAAATCTAAGTATGGGATGACCGCCCTCGCGCCCGCACCGTCGTTCCATACCCGATCCCATGCTCCATTTTGAGCATGTGTGACATCGATCATGGTCGGAGCGCGAGTGGTTCTGAATCGCGCGGCTAGCTCTTCCATAATGGAAATTTGCCTGGGAGTGAAATCCTCATCGATAAAATCCACGCCCTCGCATGGTTTGACCGTTTCGCGTGTGTAATCAATTACCTTGTCCGGCACGATATCGACGTCGGCACTCAGATCGTCGCCCAACATTTCCCACTCCTGCATCAGATCAACGGGAACTGGTCCAAATTTCCAAGCCTCATACTCAAATCCCGTCATCATCGCCCGAGATTAGCATGGTTAACACACGCCACATTGGCAGTGCAGCCGATTAGGAATTTACCGACCAAAGGCGCAACCCGTGTAGCAATGATGGCTCTGGCCCGACGCCATGGAAACGGCGGACCTGCTCCCGGTGCCATCGATCGACTCATAGTGGGAAGCCATCGGGCGCGGAGAAGCACGCACAGTACCGGCCGAAGACGTATTTGCCAAGCTGAACCGGCGCTTCCCTTGAGCTCCGAAGTCAGGTCACCTCCCGTTATCAAAAGGAAATCCTACCATGACGACCTCAGCCGCGCCGATCGCGCCCACGGTGCCATCACTGCGGAAACCAGCAGGCGCGCGCTGCTGCCGGTTTGTTGGCCACCGGTGACGCGGCGCTTGCCGCCGGGGTGCGCAGCCCGTGCGCTGAGAGCGTGAGCGCGGCGTGAACCAACTATTCGAAGTGGTCAGAAGTCAGCACGGTGTAGCCATTTCCGACCTTGTGCTCAGCAAACGCGACGCCCTTGATCCGGTCAATATTTTTCTCGAACGATTCCAGCGGCGTGGTGCCATCAGAACCCGCGAGCACCGTCAGCGCGGTGCGACTGATACGAAATTGACGCCACAGATCGGCGTCGAAAAGCTGGAACGACACAAAGTCGCCGGTGGTTATTTCTTCAACGTTTCGCACATCAGGATCGTTCAACATATCGCCTCCATTGAAAGAAAGACAAGCATATCATGATGCGCGATTCAGTCAGCGCCGACGGCCTCCACTGCTGGCACAGGCCGATCGCCATCGTCGAAGCTCCACGCCCATTGGGCCGAACCGAGGTGACGCACTGGTTGTGCGACATAGGCGCGCCCGGCTGGTGGCAGAAACTTCGGCCCGATCAGATGGACGCCATCGAACAGCGACGGCTGGACTGCGACCACAGCGGCGGCCACTCGGTGGGCGCGCGTTGCGTCCGCAATCATCAGATGCCAGCACACGTCTTGCCGACTGTATTTGAAGCGAGCAAAGATCCGGACGTAGGCAGCGGTCTGAGAATAGCTGGCAGCAAACTTGGCGTCACTCTCGTGCGCGGCTTCGCGCTCCAACAAGAACTTCAACGGGTCTGCGGTGCTTGCGGCAACTAACTTTTGTGACCACATGACCGGCCCGTCCTCGCCTTCCCGCTCCTCATCGATACGAACTGATTTCCGCATGTGCCAATCGCCCTCACGATGCTACGGACACTGCTTTTCATCTTCTCTAAAAACAAACTGAAAAACCGGTGCATGTAGATTCGCCGCATGAGTTGCCAATGTGGGCAAATTCTGGCATGTGGCGCGCAAGGAAAAGTGAAATTTTGATGACATCGCATGCTACGTGAGTCCTCACCAGGTACGAGTTCCGCCAATGAACGGCCTTTAACCGCGGCTTTGACCGTGCCCTCGAACCACTTCTGCCAAAGGGAAGTGTGGACGGCGTGTCAGCGTGGTGGACGACACGCTGACCAATCCGAACGGCGTATCGCTGTCGCCGGCAGGGGACGTACTGTATGTGAACGGTATGGTTGGCGAAAAAGGCGTGCTGGCGCTTACGCCATCGTCGACGGCAGGCCCGGCAAAGGACGCGACCTGGTCAATGGCCTGGGCATCCCGGACGGCATAGCGATCAACTGCCACGGCGACATCTACGTCACCGAGCACACGGACCAGCGCATCCGCGTGTTCACGCCGCAGGGCAAGCAGATCGCCACGATCAAGATCGACGCCAATGTCACGAACGCCGCGTTCGGCGGCGCGGACGGCAAGACGCTGTTCATCATCGGCGCCGGCGCGGTGTGGAAAATCGCGCTCGCGTCAGCGGTTTTCCGTACTGACCGCGCGGCGCTATAGCCCGGAGGGCGCGTCAAAGGACGAATATTAAAAGGGAACCCGTGAGCGGTCGCGAACAACAACTCACGGGGAACGAGACAACACAAATCGAGTCTTGGGTGGCACGCCTAACAGCTGACTGTCCCCACGCTATCACCCGTTTTGAGATCGATACCGATCCAACATCTATAAGGCCCGCCTTTGGTCGCCTTGTCCACTTCGGTATACGAACAACTGACCCCCTTCTTACTACGCGCCCGGTCGCCCTTCTCATCAGAACATGTCGTCGGCAAATCGGGGCCGATCGAATTGAAGATCTCTTTCGCCGAATAGCCCTCGATGGCGATCGACAGTTTGCTGTCTTTCGCTGTTGGAACTTGCCGATCGGCGAGCGCCCCCCCATGAATGAGATAGACCGCACCGCGCAGGGATTTCCAGCCACCGATCGGTTCCGCCGCGTGTGCGATCGATAATATAAAGCCCAGCCCCAGTAGCAGCCGAGTAAGCGTAAAAGGGCGCATGTCAGCCTCTCAGTTTCACATGAAAGTGGTCGTCATGATGAGCGCATTTGGTCACGAATGGAATGTCGGGACCGTTAAACAAAACCTTGACCACAGGGGCAAATGTCCGGAACAGGGCGATCAGCTTCTCCGTCCCCTCCTTATCGTACTGATTCTCCGACCAGCGGATAGGCTCCTCGCGACCGTCCTTGCGGAGCGGTCGAATATCTACTTCCAATCCGCTCCTGTGCGTGTCATGGTCGGGGGTCCGAGGTCCGTCGGCGAGGCTGATGTCGCCAACCACCATCCGACGCGAGTCGATGGCTTGCCATTCGAGTGCTACACGAAGGATGGTAGTCATCAGTACGGGATGCGCGTACTGATATGCACCTTCTGCGGGTTTGCCGTATAGCTTACCGTAGACATAGTAACCCGAGTCCATTGGTGCCTGAGGCAGCATGAAAAAGCGGCGGGAATCCTGCGTTGGGCGCAGTACTTCAACTTTAGCCATGGCGCGACTCCCCTACACGCACTTGTTTGTGGCAAGGCACCACCCGCCAGACGTATTGCCGCCAACGCCGCCACCTATCTTCTGTTGAGTGTACTTCCACTTGACCCTCGAGAATCGCAAGCCGATAGAGTCGTGCAAGACACTGCCTTCGCTCACTACCTGCTCAACGCTCGCGATCAGAACATTCTCCAGCTCGACCTCATAATATTTTATCCGAAGACCATCGCCGTCCGCGCGCATGATTTCGAGCTTGGCCTTGGGTATTGTTTTTCCCATGGGGCAACTCTGCATCAGCATGGGTGAGGACAAGTCAGCCAGCTTGGAAAAGGAAAGAGTTCGGTGTTCGCACCGTTCGGCGGTATGGCCCCCACCGGTGGATGCCGTTGCACTCTTCGGCTGAGTCACACCCCAATGGGCGGAGCCGATTTCAATCCAGCCTTGATGAGCTGAGTCTGCTGACTCGCCCTTGATTCCGTCGATTTGTAGATAGACATCGATAGCCATATCGCCTCCAAAATTCAAATAGGAATAGCGATCCTGCGCCTAGCTATTGGAAAAGCCTTACGTGAAATCAATGATACGGACAATAGCGCAAGATCGACCGTGCACCGCTTGATCATTTTCAAAAGCGTA
>JBDSKP010000552.1:0-1914 GCA_039916925.1 Duganella sp. | reverse complement strand
GTTTCCTCCAGCGGCGTGGCCGGGTCGAAGCGGTGTGAGTAGAAGATGTCGACGTAGTCGAGGCCCATGCGCTGCAGGCTTTGATCGAGGCTGGCCAGCACGTACTTGCGCGAGCCGCCGCCCTGGCCGTAGGGGCCGGGCCACATGTCCCAGCCGGCCTTGGTGGAGATGATCAGTTCATCGCGGTACGGTTGGAAGTCGGCTTTGAATAAATGGCCGAAGTTGGATTCGGCGGAGCCGTACGGCGGGCCGTAGTTGTTGGCCAGGTCGAAGTGCGTGATGCCCAGGTCGAAGGCGGTGCGCAGCATGTCGCGTTGCGAGGCGAGGTTGTTGGTGTCGCCGAAGTTGTGCCACAGGCCGAGCGACATCGCCGGCAGCTTCAAGCCGCTGCGGCCGCAGGTGCGGTATTGCATTTCTTCGTAGCGATGGGGCGAGGCGAGGTAGGTCATGTGCGCAATCTCCAGGGTGGGGTCTCGGGAGATTATATGCGGCGCGCGCGAGACGCGTCGCGGGGAGGCGCGTAGGGCGGATTAGCGCAGCGTAATCCGCCATGCATGCGCCGCGTTGACGCATGCACGGGCGGATCACACGGTCACTCAGGCGAAGTTTTTCGCCGCGAAGTCCCAGTTGGCCAGCTTGAAGAAGGTCTCCAGATACTTAGGACGCACGTTGCGGTAGTCGATGTAGTAAGCGTGCTCCCAGAGGTCGCAGGTGATCAGCGCCTTGGCGTCGGTGGTCAGCGGGGTGGCGGCGTTCGAGGTGTTGACGATGTCCAGCGAACCGTCGGCCTTTTTCACCAGCCAGGTCCAGCTCGAACCGAAGTTGCCGACGGCCGACTTGGTGAACTCTTCCTTGAACTTGTCGAACGAACCCCACTTGGCGTTGATCGCGTCGGCCAGCGCGCCGTCCGGTGCGCCTTTGCCGTTCGGCGTCAGGCTGTTCCAGTAGAACGTGTGGTTCCACACCTGGGCGGAGTTGTTGAACACGCCACCGGACGATTTCTTGACGATCTCTTCGAGCGACAGGTTCTCGAACTCGGTGCCCTTGATCAGGTTGTTCAGGTTGGTGACATACGTCTGGTGGTGCTTACCGTAGTGGTATTCCAGCGTTTCTTGCGAGATGTGCGGCGCCAGGGCGTCGATGGCATATGGCAGTGGTGGCAGGGTATGTTCCATTGTTGTTCCTTTGTTTGGGGTGTTGAAACCGAGGTGAATTATGGCGAAACGTTCATCATTGTAAAGCGGATGCGCCTTCCATGCTCAAAAGGCCCGCTTTCCGTGTGGATACTCAGCGCACGCGGCGGGTGGTCTCGCGCACGATCAGTTCGAGCGGCGGAATCTCGCCCTGGGCGTCCTCGCCGCTGATAATGCGCAGCAGCGCATGGGTGGCGATGCGGCCGATGTCGTACAGCGGCTGGCGGATCGTCGTCAGCGGCGGCGTGGTGTAGGACGATCCCGGCAGATCGTCGAAACCGACCAGCGAGATGTCGTCCGGCACGCGGATGCCCTTGCGGTACAAGGCCAGCCGCGCGCCATAGGCGCTCAGGTCGTTGGCCGCGAACACGGCCGTGAATTGCTGGTGAGTATCGAACAGCCGGTTCATCGCCATCATGCCGCTGGCCTCGTGGTAATTGCCCTCGACGATCAGGTGCGGGTCGGCGTCGACGTTGGACTCCTCCAGCGCGCGCTTGTAGCCGGCCAGGCGCTCCTCGGCGTCCATGTTGTTGGCCGGGCCGGAGATGAAGGCGATGCGGCGGTGGCCCAGTTCGACCAGGTGGCGCACGGCCAGGTAGGCGCCGTATTCGTTGTCGAGCTTGAAGCCGATCGCATTGTGAGTGGCGATCTGCCGGCCGGTCGAGACGATCGGGCGCTGCTGGGCAAAATCGAGCACGCTCTGGTCCGAGATGCGGCCCGA
>JBDSKP010000551.1:0-5118 GCA_039916925.1 Duganella sp. | reverse complement strand
CTTTGGCGCGCGGCCCCGTCGCACGAAATCCTGCGTTTGTGCACGATTGGCAAAACTTTCTACGTTGACAGGCGATATCGCAGGGTGATCTGATGGGGAATGGGGAAAACGTTACGTTTTTCTCACTGGCATTTGCCGACAAAAGATAGCGATCACGCCCGTGGTCATCGACATAAGAATTGGGAGAACAACAGAATGATGGTTGAAACAATATTGGCACGCTCCGTACGCGCCGTCTGCGCCGGCGGTCTGCTGGGCCTGGGCCTGATCGCGCCCGTGGCGCAGGCTCAAACCGCCGACCAGCCGATGCAGCGGGTCGAAGTGACCGGGTCCTCGATCAAGCGCCTGGTGTCGGAGACGGCCAACCCGCTGACCGTGTTCAAGGCCGACGACTTCGTCAAGCAAGGCCTGACGACGGCGCAGGAAGTGCTCGACCGCATCCCGTCGAACAGCTCCAGCTTCGGCGCCGGCAACGTGGTCGGCGGCAACAGCAGCGGCCTGCCGACCGGCGGCGCGGCCAGCGCCGACCTGCGCGGCCTGGGCGGCGACAAGACGCTGGTGCTGCTCAACGGCCGCCGCATCGCCAACCATCCATACGACGGCGCCAGCGTCGACCTCAACATCATTCCCGTGTCGGCCCTGGAGCGGGTCGAGGTGCTGCGCGACGGCGCCTCGGCCATCTACGGCACCGACGCCATCGGCGGCGTGATCAACTTCATCACCAAACGCTCGGTCCGCACCACCACCATCACCGCCGAGGCGGTGCTGCCGCGCGCGCCCGGCGCCGACGAGAAGCGCGTCAATATCTCCAGCGGCTTCGGCGACCTGGAGAAGGACGGCTTCAACGTCTTCGGCGTGTTCGACCACCACAAGATCGACATCCTGACCTCGCAGCAGCGCGAGTTCTCCAAGACCGGCGTGATCCCGTCGCGCGGCCTGAACCTGACCTCGGGCACCACCTTCCCGGGCAACTATTTCGACGCCGGTTCCGGCGCCACCGGCAACCCCGGCTTCGCCACCGGCTGCGACGCGCCGCTGTCGGTGCCGCGCGCCAGCAACGGCACCTGCCGCCAGGACTACACGCGCCAGATCGACGACCTGCCCGAGCAGAAGCAAACCGCCTTCTTCGGCAAGGCCACCTTCAAGATCAACAACGACCACCTGGCCTCGATCGAGTACCTGCACTCGGAAAACGACGTCGTCTCGCACACCGCGCCGCCGCCGCAGACCAACCTGGTGCTGCCGATCACCAGTAAATACTACCCGGGCAACTCGGGCGGCGTGCCGGCCATGCCGGGCCTGTCCGGTGGTCCGCTGACGGTGAACTGGCGTCCGACCGAGGCCGGCCAGCGCGAGATCAATTCCAAGGGCGCGGCCGACCGCATCGCCATCTCGGCCGAGGGCCTGCTCGGCGGCTGGGACTACAAGACCGGCTTCACGTTGTCGGAAAGCCGTTCGGCCGAATACTTCACCGGCGGCTACGTGCGCGACGAGAGCTTCGCCGCCGGCGTCTTCAACGGCACCCTCAACCCGTTCGGCAAGCAGGACGCCGCCGGCAAGACCTATCTGGACAGCACCGCGCTGCGCGGCCAGGTCCAGAAAGGCAAGACCCGCAACACCGGCATCGACGCCAAGGCCAGCCGCGAGCTGATGGACTTGCCGGGCGGCAAGCTGGCGATCGCCGTCGGCGGCGAACTGCGCCGCGAAGAGGCCGACTTCTTCGTCAACCGCGACATCGCCGGCCAGGCGACCAGCTCCGGCCTGTCCGGTTCGCAGTCGACCAAGGGCGCGCGCACCGTCAAGGCCGTGTTCGGCGAGGTCAACCTGCCGCTGATCAAGGATCTGGAAGTGCAGCTGGCCACCCGCTTCGACGATTACAGCGACGCCGGCAACACCACCAACCCGAAACTGGGCGTGCGCTACCAGCCGACCAAGGAAGTGGTGCTGCGCGGTTCGGCCTCGACCGGCTTCCGCGCGCCGACCCTGTTCGAGAAGAACGCGCCGCAATCGAAGAACGACACCAACAACTCGTACAACGACCCGATCCTGTGCCCGGGCGGCGTGCTGGCCAACAACCCGATCGCCAACCCGCTGCGCGATTGCGACTTGCAACAATTCAAGCTGCAGGGCGGCAACCAGGACCTGAAACCGGAAAAATCGAAGACCTTCGCCTTCGGCGTGGTGGTCGAGCCGATCCCTCAGGCGACGTTGTCGGTCGACTACTGGAACATCAAGCTCAAGGACAAGATCAACGCGCTGCCCGAGGAAGCCATCTACGGCGACTATGCCAAGTACCAGGCGCGCTTCCTGCGCAATCCGGACGGCACGCCGTACGCGATCCTGGACTTGAAGGAAAACCTGGGCAAGGTCAACACCGACGGTCTCGACGTCAGCCTGACCTTGCGTTCGGGTAACAGCGACTACGGCAACTTCACGCTGACCGTCGACGGCACCTATGTCCACAAGTATGAGTACCAGGACGAGCGCAACGGCCCGTTCATCCAGAACGTCGGCCGCTACGCCGCCAACAATCCGGTGTTCCGCTGGAAGCACAACGCGGCGCTGAACTGGCGCCTGGGCGTGTGGAGCGCAACGTTGGCGCAGTCGTACAAGTCCGGCTACAACGACCAGAACCTCGACATCGCCGACCAGTATCTGAACAAAGTGCCGTCGTACAGCCTGTGGAACCTGTCGGGCACGTACACCGGCTTCAAGGGCGTGAGCCTGACGGCCGGCGTCAAGAACCTGCTCGACAAGGACCCGCCGTTCTCCAACCAGGGCACGCTGTTCCAGAAGGGCTACGATCCACGCTACACCGACGCCGTCGGCCGCGCGATCTACCTGCGCGGCAGCTACACCTTCTAAGCTTCCCCCGTTCCAGCGCCGGTGCCCCGCACCGGCGGTACCCGGACCCGCCGTCAGGCGCGTCCGGTTTTTTTTATGCCGGAGCCGTGACTTGTCGCATAAATGTAACACCATGTACAAACATTAATCCAGATTCATAGTGCTTAACTTCGCACAACTATGTTGCAGGAAAAACCTTGACCACAGGACATTCGCTTCTTTTTTGATAGTAAATCAATTTTTCCCCGCCTTTCCACCCGCCATGCACCAAATTAGAGCGTTATCACGCGCTTATTTGGCGCTCGCGGCGCGCGAAACGACGACCTGCACGGGCCAGCCGCCCCCTCCTTTCCACGTTGACAGTAAAACACGCAGGGTGATTTGATAGCGGAATGGAAGCAACGCCAATGTTTCTTCCAAATGTCGTAATAACAATTAAACACACCCGTGTACACGTTTTGAATTGGGAGCTTAACAATGATGGTTGAAACAGTATTGTCGCGATCCGTGCGCCTGATCTGCGCCAGTGGCCTGGCCCTGGGCATGCACGCCGCCGTGGCGCAAACGAGCGACGCGCCGGTCCAGCGCGTGGAGATCACCGGTTCCAGCATCAAACGCATCACCGCCGAGGGCGCGTTGCCCGTGCAAACGCTGTCGAAAGCGCAAATCGAACAAAGCGGCGCCGCCAGCGTCGCCGACCTGATCGCCACGCTGCCGTCGATGCAAGGCTTCACCACCTCGTCGATGTCGGTCAACGGCGGCGGCGGCGGCCTGCAATCGGCGTCGATCCACTCGATCGGCGAAGGCTACACGCTGGTGCTGCTGAACGGCCGCCGCCTGGCCCCGGCCACCTCCGGTTCCACCGTCAACCTGGCCAGCATCCCGCTGGCGGCGGTCGAGCGCGTCGAGATCCTGACCGACGGCGCCAACACCCTGTACGGTTCGGACGCGATCGCCGGCGTGGTCAACTTCATCCTCAAGAAGAACCAGACCGACGCCATTATCGACGCCTCCTATAGCCAGCCGGGCAGCCGCCACGGCCAGACGTCGACCGCGTCGATCTCCAAGGGCTGGGGCGACCTCGAAAAAGACGGCTTCAACGTCCTGGTGTCGGCCGCCCACGACGAGACCCAGGCTTCCTGGGCCAAGGACAGCAGCTTCTCCAAGAGCGGCGTGGTGCCCTTCTACGCGAACGGCAAGGCTTACAAGCTTTACCAGTTGAGCTCGAACTCGATTCCCGGCACCGCCACCGTCAAATACACCACCCCCGATCCTACTGGCGCCAATCCCGATGGCATCCCCCACAGCGCGTCCTTCAGCCCGAACCTGTTCGCCACCAACGCATGCAACGGCCCCAATCTGTTCCGCGTAGGCAACCGCTGCCTGTTCGACTACTCGGCCACCGTGCAAAACACCCCGGCCCTGAAGCGCGACAGCGTATTCGGCTCGCTGAACATCAAGATCAACGAGAACGCCAACTTCTTCGCCGAAGCGCTCGGCTCGTCGTTCAGCAACACCGCCCAGTACGCGCCGCCGGCCCAAGGGCTGGGCGTGCCGCTCAACAGCGCGCTGTACGCCAAGTCGATCGCGCCCTACCTGACTCGCCTGGGCGTGCCGGCCGACGCCACGATGAAAAGCGCGGCGATGAACCTGCGTCTGGCCGACGCCGGCGGCCGCGCCGACCGCTACAAGACCGTCGCCAAGCACCTGGCCTTCGGCGTTGACGGCACCTTTAAAGGCTTCGACTACCGCACCGCCTTCACCCACTCGGAAAACAAGCAGACCGACACCGCCGCCGGCGGCTACATGAGCCTGGACGCGTTCGACGCGCTGGTCACCTCCGGCAAGTTCGATCCGTTTGCGCCGCCGGGCAACTCGCAGGCCGTGCTGGCCCCGGCCGTGCTGACCAACCAGTTCAGCGAAACCAAGTCCAGCATCGACCAGCTGCAGGCCAGCGCTTCGACCGAACTGTTCAAAATGCCCGCGGGCACTGCCCAACTGGCGGTCGGCGCCGACTTCACCCGGCAGAAGTATTCGGAAGCCCCGGATGCCTACTCGCAAGGCACGAACAAGCAGCAGCCGAACTTCACCGACGCCATCCTCGGCGGTGGCGCGGGCGCCTTGCCGATCGACGCCAGCCGCAAGAACTGGGGCACATATGGCGAGTTGCTGCTGCCGGTCCTGAAAAGCATGGATGTGACCGCGTCGACCCGTTACGATAGTTTCGGCGCCGTCACCAACAACAAGAACTTCGACCCCGACGGCAACCTGATC
>JBDSKP010000550.1:0-6722 GCA_039916925.1 Duganella sp. | reverse complement strand
TCAAAAACTGCTATTGCGCCGCATAGACCTGTGGGCCGTCAGCGTCCGCAACGGCACCAAGGGGCCGCGCGGGCTGACGAGCTCCGAGCTGGCGCCGCTGCTGTCGTTCCACCGGGCGCAGGTCTATTTAGCGTGCAACAACTCGGTGCCGGACGCGCTGATCGAGCGGCTCAATGCCGCCGTCGCCGACATGTGGCGCGACGGCGCGATGGAGCGGATCGGCCGCAAGTACGAGAACTGGTCCGCGCCGAAATAGGGCCGGCTTTCGCTCACGGCACCACCGTCACGAACAGATACACCGCGAAGATCATCAGCAGCACCGTGCCCTGCATGATGGTGGTGCGGCCGCTGCCCAGCGACAGCGAGGTGACGATGATCGACAGCAGCAACAGCACCGTCGATTTGACGTCGATCCCCAGGGTCAAGGTCCAGCCGTTGAGGATCGACACGATCGCCACGGCCGGAATGGTCAGGCCGATGCTGGCCAGGGCCGAACCGAGCGCCAGGTTCAAACTCGTTTGCAGCCGGTTGGCGCGCGCCGCCTGGTAGGCCGCGATACCCTCCGGCAGCAGCACCACCGCCGCGATGATGATGCCCACCAGCGCCTTGGGCGCGCCCATCCTCAACACCGCCGCCTCCAGCGCCGGCGACAGCGATTTGGCCAGCAGCACCACGCCGCCCAGGCACACCAGCAGCAGCGTGCCGCTCATCCACGCCAGTTTGGCCGGCGGCACCGGCGCGTGTTCGCCCTCGCCGCCGTCGCCGGCCGGCAGGAAGTAGTCGCGGTGGCGCACCGTCTGCACGAACACGAACGTCCCGTACAGCACCAGCGACACCACGGCGATGAAAATCAGCTGGCTGCCGCTGTAGAACGGACCCGGGGTGGTGGTGGTGTAGTTGGGCAGCACCATGGTCAGCACCGAAATCGCCGCCAACGTCGTCAGCGCCGCCGACACGCCGCTCAGCGTGAAGGTCTGCTCGCCGTGGCGCCCGCCGCCGGCCAGCAGGCAGATGCCCACCATGCCGTTGAGGATGAGCATGACTGCGGCGAACACCGTGTCGCGCGCCAGGCCGGTGGTCTCGGCGCCGCCGGCGATCATCAGCGACACGATCAGCGCCACCTCGATCGCCGTCACCGCCACCGCCAGCACCAGCGTGCCATACGGTTCGCCGATCTTGTGCGCCACCACCTCGGCGTGGAACACCGCCGCCAGCACGCCCCAGAACAGGCCGATGGCCAGCAGCGCCAGGTAGGCGCCGCCCAGCAGTTCCTGGGCGCCGAGCGCCTTGCCGGCCAGCGCCAGCCAGCCGATCACGGGTCCGGCGATCGTCCAAACGGGCAGGGAGGTGGATATTTTCATCGGCAGCTCATCAAGTGGGGGGAGGGGGGGCGGACGCGTTGTGGCCTGCCTGGCAATTTTACTCGACTGATGAGCTTGCGCGTTCTGCTATGATGCGAGCGGCACGCCGTCCTGGGGCGGTGCGTCGAACGGTTAAACACTTTCATATCGCAATGCAAGATTTCTACAAGAGGGCGCTGATCGCGCTTCTGCTCCTGGTGGTCGCCGATGCGCTGATGGCGGGTCTGTTCATGTATGGGAGTTACCCGACGTTCAGCCTGTTGCCGGCGCGACGCGACGGGGCCCTGTGGCATTACCGGACGTTTTCGGACCAGACCATGGGGGGAACCTCGACCGTGCGCCTGGACGCGCAGAACAGGGAGCGCCTGCGCTTCGACTTCCACCTGAAGAACGTGGCGACCTACCCGTACGCCTCGTCCGAGCTGGCGCTGGAAGCCAAGAACGGGCGGCAGGCCCACCTGGATTGGTCGAAGTACACCACCATCACATTCCTGGCCAAATGCTCGCCGGCCAACACGATGACATTGGTCATCTCCACCTTCGACGCGAAAATCTCCACGAAGGGCAAGGCCGAGACCTACCGCTCGCCGGGCACGTACTTCTCGTGCAATGAGCAGGGCGTGCCGGTTTCGCTGGACATGACCCGCTTCACGCTGCCGGACTGGTGGTTCGAGCAGATGAAACTCGATTTGTCGGACCAGGGTTATACGCTGGACGGGGTGTCGAAGGTGGTCTTCGGCACCAGTCCCTACAGTCCCCGCGATACCGATTCCTACCTGGAGGTGAGCGAGCTGACGCTGCGCGGCCGCGACACGCGCTATCTGCTGGCGCTGGCGGTGGCGATCCTGGCGAGCTGGCTGGGATTCGGCCTGTGGTTTTTCCGCGGCCACGCGCGTGCCTTGCTCGCCGGCCTCGACACGCAGATGAAAAAAGATTTGCCGCTGGTCGCGTACCGCCAGTTGACGCTGGAGCCGTACAAGGACAAGGAGAAGGCGTCGATCCTGCGCTTCATCGCCACCAACTACACCGACCCCGGGCTCGATCTCGAAGGCGTGGTGGCCGGCACCGGCGCCAACCGCAACAAGGTCAACGAAGTGCTCAAGGCCGAACTGGGCATGACTTTCACCAGCTACCTGAACAAATTGCGCTTGACGGAAGCGGCCAGGCTGCTGGCCGAGAACAACAGCGCGGCGGTGGCCGAGATCGCCTATTCGGTCGGCTATGCCAACGTTTCGTATTTCAACAGGCTGTTCAAGGATGAATACGGTTGCACGCCGAAAGCCTTCCGTTCCGTCTCCGCCCAGCAAGGCCAGTCCGCCCCGGCCGAAGCGCCCGCCGCCGCCGGGGACGGCGGGGCGTAGCCGCCGCTTCGCCGCCGATCGCGCCGCCGCCGCGCGCCCATTCGCGGCGCCGCTGCGTAATTTCATTTTCCCCGTTGACGAATTTTATAATTGCCGCGCGCCCGCGCCGCTTCCACAATATGGGGGCGACCACGGTTGTAGCGCCCGCCGGAACCGCCCCCAATACCACCCCTTGGCGTATCCCTGCGTGATCGGCGCCATCGTCACCGCCGCCAGGTAAGTTGTTAGTTTTGTGTTGTCTGCCTCTCCAAGGCACTTTTAGGGGCGGCCTCGGCCGCCCCATTTTTTTCACAAGCCAATCACTCGTCAATATCAATGGAAGCAATCATGAGTTTCAAGAAACGGATCAGTCTTTTATCGGCCGCGGTGGCCTTGTGCTATGGCGCCGCGCAGGCGGCGGAAACGGGCGCGCAGCCATGGATGAACGCGCGCCTGGACGCCGGCGAGCGCGCCGGCCTGGCCGTCGCGCAGATGACGCTGGACGAGAAATTGAAACTGGTCTACGGCTACCTCGGCGCCGACATGGACAACAAGAAGACCAAGCGCCCCGAGGAGGCGCACCAGCAGTCGGCCGGCTTCATCTACGGCGTGCCGCGGCTCGGCATTCCGCACCTGCGCGAGACCGACGCCGGCCTCGGCGTGGCCAGCCAGGGCGGGCCGGACGTGCGGACCGGCACGGCGCTGCCGTCCGGCCTGAACACGGCCGCCACCTGGGACTTGAAAACCGCGTACGAGGGCGGTGCCATGATCGGCGCCGAGGCGCGCGGTTACGGCTTCAACGTGCTGCTGGCCGGCGGCGTCAATCTGATGCGCGATCCGCGCAACGGCCGCAATTTCGAATACGGGGGCGAGGACCCTCTGCTGGCCGGCAAGATCGTCGGCGCGCAAATCAAGGGCATCCAGTCCAACCGCGTGGTGTCGACCTTGAAGCATTTCGCGCTGAACGACCAGGAGACCGGGCGCACCACGCTCAACGTCAAGATCGGCGACCAGGCCGCGCGCATGTCCGACCTGCTGGCCTTGCAGATCGCCAAGGAGGAGGGCAATCCGGGCGCGGTCATGTGTTCCTATAACCGCATCAACGGCCTGTATGGCTGCGAGAACGCCTACCTGCTCAACGAGGTGCTGAAAAAGGACTGGGGCTTCAAGGGCTGGGTGATGTCGGACTGGGGCGCGGTGCACAGCACGGTGCCGGCCGCCAACGCCGGGCTGGACCAGCAATCGGGCATGCCGTTCGACCTGGCCGATTATTTCGGTCCGCCGCTGAAGGAGGCGGTGCTCAACGGCTGGGTGCCGCGGGCGCGGCTCGACGATATGGCGCGCCGCATCCTGCACGGCATGTTCGAACACGGCGTGGTCGACCATCCGGTGACGCCGGCCGTGCAGACCATCGACTTCAAGGCGAATGCCGCCGTGTCGATGAAGGATGCGCAGGAGGGCATGGTGCTGCTCAAGAATGACGCCAAATTGTTGCCGCTGGATAAATCGGTCAAGCGCGTGGCGGTGATCGGCGGCTATGCCGACCGTGGCGTGATGGCCGGCGGCGGCTCCTCGCTGGTGTATCCGGCCGGCGGCAACGCGGCGCCGGAATTGACGCCGAAGACATGGCCGGGTCCGGTGATGATCTATCCGTCGTCGCCGCTGAAGGCGATCCAGGCGCGCCTGCCCGGCGTGACGGTGGTCTACAACGACGGCAAGGACGCCGCCGCCGCCGCCAAATTGGCGAAGGACAGCGATGTCGTCGTGCTGTTCGCCACCCAGTGGACCGGCGAGGGCTTCGACATGCCCAACCTGTCGCTGCCGGACAAGCAGGACGATCTGATCGCCGCCGTGGCGGCCGCCAACGCCAAGACCGTGGTGGTGCTGGAAACGGGCGGCCCGGTGACGATGCCATGGCTGCCGAAGGTGTCGTCGGTGCTGGAGGCCTGGTATCCGGGCACCAGCGGCGGCGAGGCGATCGCCGGCGTGCTGTTCGGCGAAGTCAATCCGTCCGGCCACTTGCCGGCGACCTTCCCGGCGGCCGAGTCGCAATTGCCGCGGCCGGCGCTGGACGGTTTTCCGGAAGTGGCGGACCGGCGCTTCGACGTCGACTACCATGAGGGCGCGGCCGTCGGTTACAAATGGTTCGACCTGAAGGGCCTGACACCGCTGTTCCCGTTCGGCCATGGCTTGTCGTACACCGATTTCACGCTGTCGGACCTGTCGGCCGGCGTCAAGGACGGCGTGCTGAGCGCCTCCTTCACCGTGAAAAACGTCGGCAAGGTGGCGGGCAAGGAGGTGGCCCAGGTCTATGTGGCCCCGGTGGGCGCGCGCTGGGAGGCGCCCAAGCGCCTGGTCGGTTTCCACAAGGCCGAGGTGGCGCCGGGCGGCGCCGTGAAGGCGACGATCAGCGTCGATCCGCGCCTGCTGGCGATGTACGATTCGGCCAGCAAGACGTGGAAAGTGGCGAAGGGCGACTACCAGGTCATCCTGGCGGTCGACGCGGCCGACAAGCGCGCCGTCAGCCAGGTAGTAAAGCTGGAAGCGGCCGTCTACGACGTCAACGGCAAACCGTTGCGCACCAGCAAGCGTTAAGTGAGCCTTTAAACCACGTTGAGCGGACGGGACGGCCTGCGCCCGCCCATCCGCTCAACGGACATCGTACAACTCTCCTTCCGCCACACATCCCCCGGCAAACCCGCGCCAACACGCGTTCTTGCACTCCCTGCACGACTTCTCGCACTTTCTGCACCGTATTAGAAATCGGACTGCGGTCATTATTGCCGCGCCTGCCCGCGACCCTATGCTTGGCATGGGGTCAGCTTTGAGTTATCAATTTATTACTGGGCTGCTCGCTAGCTGATCCGACCGAGGCGCTGCCATAAAGCGTCCGGAAAATGCACACGGAGACTGGAACATGACTGCCAAAGTACGTCGGATTGCTTTGTTGTTCAACGCAAACAAAAGTTTTGATCGAGAAGTTACCGCCGGCATCGCCGCCTATCTCGGCGGCACGCGCGCGGCCTGGGATTTGTTTCTGGAGGAGGACTTCCGCCTGCGCCTGGGCGGCATCGAGCGCTGGCAGGGCGACGGCATCATCGCCGATTTCGACGATCCCGCCGTGGCCGACGCGTTGTCGCGCTGCGGCGTGCCGGTGGTGGCCGTGGGCGGCTCCTACGCGAACGAGGCCGACTATCCCAGCGGCGTGCCGTACGTGGCGACCGACAACTTCAAACTCATCAAACTGGCGCGCGACCACCTGATCGACGTCGGCCTGCCGCGCTTCGCCATGTTCAGCCTGCCCAAGGCCCGGGAGAACCGCTGGGCCCAGGAGCGCGAAAACGCCTTTCTGAGCCTGATGCGGGAGGACGGCATGGAAGGCGAGATCTTCCGTGGCTGCGAGACTTGCGCCGCGTCGTGGGAAGAGTCGGTGCGCGGGCAGGTCGACTGGCTGCGCAGCCTGCCCAAGCCGGTCGGCATCATCGCCGTCACCGACGCCCGCGCGCGCCAATTGTTGCAAGCATGCATCATCGCCGGCATCGAGGTGCCGGAACAGGTGGCACTGATCGGCATCGACAACGACCCGATGGTGCGCATGCTCACCCGCATTCCGCTCAGTTCGGTGATCCAGGGCGCGCGCGAAATGGGCCGCACGGCCGCCCACTTGCTCGACCAGATGCTGCACGGCGTGCGCCTGCCGGACACCCGCATCCAGGTGCCGCCGGCCGGCATCAACGTGTTCGCCTCGAGCGAGCACCAGCCGATCCGCCATCCGCAGGTGATGCGGGCCTGCCATTTCATCCGCCAGTTCGGCTGCCAGGGCATCAAGACGCAGCAGGTGGCCGAGCACGTGGGCGTGTCGCGCTCGTCGCTGGAGGCCTACTTCCGCGAGGAGCTCGGATGCAGCGTGCACGACATGATTCTGCGTTTCAAGCTCGACGCGGCCAAGGCCGGCCTCGAGGGCGGCGAGCGCAGCATCGCCGACGTGGCGCTCGGTTGCGGTTTCACGTCCAGCCAGTAC
>JBDSKP010000549.1:0-2720 GCA_039916925.1 Duganella sp. | reverse complement strand
ACTGACTCCATTACAACGCTGCGCGCGTGTATCGCCAGCGCAATCGCCGCCAAACTGCAGCGTTGCCCTTGCTGCAGACGCACGAGTCAATTAAATTTATGACACAGTAAGACTAATCCGCCCTACGTTATTAAATGTTAATTATTTAAGGTTCGCCATCATCTCGCCGAGCCGGACCGGCCCGGCCGGCTGCCACGACGGGTTGAAGCTCAGCGTGTCTTTCGGGAACAACATGACCACCGTCGAACCCAACAGGAAACGCCCCAGCTCCTCGCCTTTCTTCAGCACGATATTTTGATCGGCATAGGTCCACTCGGTCACCTTCGACAGGCGCGGCGGGTTGATCACGCCGTGCCACACCGTGGCCATGCTGCCGACGATGGTGGCGCCCACCAAGGTCATCACGAACGGCCCGTTGGCGGTGTCGAACACGCACACCACGCGCTCGTTGCGGGCGAACAAACCCGGAATGCCGCGCGCGGCGGCCGGGCTCACGGAGAACAACTCTCCCGGAACATAGATCATGCGCGTCAGCTTGCCGTCGCACGGCATGTGGATGCGGTGGTAGTCGCGCGGGCTCAGGTACAAGTTGGCGAAGCTGCCATGCTGGAACTTCGCGGCCAGCGCGACGTCGCCACCGACCAGCGCCGTGGTGGTGAATTTGTGGCCCTTGGCCTGGAAGATCTGGTCGTCGTCGATGGCGCCGAACTGGCTGATGCGACCGTCGACCGGGCAGATGAAGTCGGCGTCGGCGAGCGGGCGGGCGTCCGGGCGCAGCGCGCGCGTGAAAAATTCGTTGAAGCTGGTATAGCTGGCGATGTCCGGATTGAGCGCCTCGCCCATGTTGACGTCGTACTTGCCGACAAACCAGCGGATCAGGCGCGTGGTCATGGCACCACCCTTGGCGCCCGCCACGCGGCCGGCGAAGTTGGTCAGCGCTCCCTTGGGGAGCAGGTACTGCGGCAAAACGGCAAGGCGGTCGGACACGATGGCAATCCATACAAAATGACGATCGAACATTATAACGCTGCGCCAGCCGCAATACGCCCAATCAAGTCTATTCATTTTTTCACTATGTATGTTTATGAAATTTCGCTAAACGGAAACGAGTTAACTTGGATTAAGGAAACTTTTCATCAAACCAAGGCATAATAGGCGCTTCCCCTGGTTTCGATCGCCAAGCTATGATGCCCCCCCGCCAACTCCGTTTGACGCAGACCGCTGCGGCCGTTCTCTCGTTGTGTCTTGCCGCCGGCGCCCATGCCGACGACGCCGCCGATGCGGGCGATACCGCCGCCGAGGCCAAGCCGGCGGCCGTCCAGCAGGCCGCCGTGCCGATGCAGACTGTGCGGATCAAGGGCAGCGCCGCCAGCTATGACGCGCGCCGCGATGATACCGCTAGCAAGATCGTCGTCGGCAGCGAGGAAATCCAAAAATACGGCGATACCTCGGTCAACGACGTGCTCAAGCGCCTGCCCGGCATCACCGTCGGCGGCGCGGCCGGCCGCCCCGGCGGCGAGATCCGCATGCGCGGCCTGGGCGCCGGCTACACCCAGATCCTGATCAACGGCGAACGCGCGCCGGCCGGCTTTTCGATCGACAACCTGTCGCCGGACGTGATCGAACGGATCGAGGTGCTGCGCGCGGCCAGCGCCGAGTTCAGCACCCAGTCGATCGCCGGCACCATCAATATCGTGCTGAAAAAGGCCGTCAAGGTGGCCCAGCACGAGGTGAAAATCAGCGGCGCCAAGGGCAGCAAGTTCAGCTCGCCGAGCGCGAGTTTCCAGTTGTCCGACAAACGCGACGGCATGTCCTATTCGTTCGGCGGCAACGTCTGGCGCTATATGTACAACCGCATGACGCCGTCGACCGAAACCGGCACCGACGCCGCCGGCGTGCCGAACGTCGACCGCTCCGCCACCTGGCGCGACCAGGGCCGCTCGGACGGCTTCAATCTGTCGCCGCGCATCAACTGGACGCTGGCCGGTGGCGACACGCTGACCTCGCAGACCTTCATCAGCCTGAACCGGTTCGACAGCAACAGCCACGGCCGTACCACCGTCAACCTGGACGGCGACCAAGGCCCGAGCTACGACCGCATCGACAACACCTTCAGCAGCCACAACGGCTACGGCCGCACCGATCTGAACTGGGTGCACAAGCTGGCCGAGGGCGCCAAGCTCGATGTGAAGGCGGGCGTCAGCCGCAACCGCAACACCACCGAGTCGCTGCAACTGGGCGCCAACCGCGGCGCGCCGACCAGCTTGTACCGCACGGTGCAGGGACACAGCGACGAGTCCGGTTTCAGCACCCAGGGCAAGTATTCGGTGCCGCTGACCTTCGGCGCCGCGGAGGAGGGCCCGGCCGAGCATGCGCTGGCGCTGGGCTGGGACGCCGGCATCACCGAGCGCGACGATACCCGCGTCCAGCGCGAGCTGGCGTTGCCGGGCAGTCTGCCGCCCGACAACAACGACGAGGATTTTTCGGCCAGGGCGACCCGGCTGGCCTTGTACGGGCAGGACGAGTGGAACCTGACGCCGCGCTGGTCGGTCTACACCGGCGTGCGCTGGGAGGGGCTGGAGACGACGATCGAGGGCGTTAACCTGGAGCGCGTCAGCCAGCGTTCCAGCGTGCTCAGCCCGCTGTTCCAGACGCTGTTCAAGCTGCCGAACAAGAAGGACCAGGTGCGCGTGGCGCTGACCCGCACCTACAAGGCGCCG
>JBDSKP010000548.1:0-3430 GCA_039916925.1 Duganella sp. | reverse complement strand
GTCGGCTGGTTCAGCCTGGCGCTGGCGTTTAACGGCGGCCTGTGGTGGTATTTGAACGGCACGGTCGGCGCCGAGATCGCCGAGCAGAAATCGCTGGAGTTCCTGTCCGGCTACCTGATCGAAAAAGCGCTGTCGGTCGACAATATCTTCATCTTCCTGCTGATCTTCACCGCGTTCCAGGTCAAGCCGGAGTACCAGCGCCGCGTGCTGATCTACGGTGTGCTGGGCGCGATCGTCATGCGGGCGGTCATGATCCTGGCGGGCGCCTGGGTGGTGAGCGAATTCAGCTGGGTGCTGTACCTGTTCGGCGCGTTCCTGCTCTACACCGGCGTCAAGATGCTCAAGGCGGTCGACGACGAACCGGACGTCAAGAACAACCCGGTGCTGCGCTTCGCCCGGCGCCATCTGCCGGTGTCCGAGGGCGATCACGGCGAGAAGTTCTTCGTGTGGAAAGACGGCAAGCGCTATGTGACGCCGCTGCTGCTGGTGCTGATCCTGATCGAGGTGACCGACCTGGTGTTCGCGGTCGATTCGATCCCGGCCATCTTCGCCATCACGTCGGACCCGTTCATCGTGTTCACGTCGAACATGTTCGCGATTCTTGGCCTGCGCGCGCTGTATTTCCTGCTGGCCGACATCGCCGACCGGTTCCACCTGCTCAAGTATGGCCTGGCGTTGGTGCTGTGCTTCATCGGCCTGAAGATGCTGTTGCTGCCGTGGATACACATCCCGGTCCACATCTCGCTGTCGGTGGTGGCGTTGCTGATCGCGGGTAGTGTCGTCGCCAGCTTGTATGTGACGCGTAAAAAGTAAGTCAATCGAATTTTTGAAGGAGTAACGCAATGAGACATTACGAAACCGATAGCGCCAGCGCCGCTGGCCGACTCGTGGCCCTGTGCATGGTGGTCGACGGCAATATGGTGCCGTCCGAGCTGCAGGCGCTGCAACGTTCGCGGCTGCTCGACTACATCGACATCGATATCGACACCTTCCACGACCTGGTCGACGAGCTGTGCCAGGACATGCTGAGCACCTCCGTCAAGCACGAGCACGTGGTGCTGGACGAGGATACGATCGACGCGCTGCTCGGCGAGATCCGCGACCCGGCGCTGCGCCGCCAGCTGCTGCGCGCCATGTGGAACATCGCCGACGCCGACGGCGTGCTGGCCGACGCCGAGGCCAAGCTGCTGGCGCGTGCCTGCCTGGTGTGGTCGGCGGAGTCGCACTTCGTCAAGGAGGAAGTGCGGCAACTGGTCGCCCGCTGACCGGGCCGCCTCCTCCCCCGCCGTCACGACGGCGGCGGGGGGGCGCCCGACCGTGTGACGCTCTCCTGGCATGTGGCGTATGCTCATTGCTTGCTCAAGACCACCCCGCAAAGGAAACACATGAACATACTTATGGTATTGACCTCGCACGACCAGCTTGGCGACACCGGCAAAAAAACCGGCTTCTGGCTGGAGGAGTTCGCCGCGCCGTATTACACGCTGAAGGAGGCCGGCGCCAGGCTGACCGTGGTGTCGCCGAAGGGCGGCCAGCCGCCGCTCGATCCGAAGAGCGACGAGCCGGGCGCGCAGACGGCGGCCACCGCGCGCTTCAAGGCCGATCCGGCGGCGCAAGCGGCGCTGGCCAACACCGGCAAGCTGGCCGATGTGTCGGCGGGCGATTTCGACGCCGTGTTCTATCCGGGCGGGCACGGTCCGCTGTGGGATCTGGCCGAGGACCGCGCCTCGATCGCGCTGATCGAAGCGATGATCGCCGCCGGCAAGCCGGTCGCCGCCGTCTGCCACGCGCCGGGCGTGCTGCGCCATGTGAACGGCCCGGACGGCAAGCCGCTGGTCAACAGCAAGAAGGTGACGGGCTTTACCAACACCGAGGAGGAGGCGGTCGGGTTGACCAAGGTCGTGCCGTTCCTGGTGGAGGATATGCTCAAGGAAAAAGGCGGCATGTACTCCAAGCTGGGCGATTGGCAGCCGTATGCGATCACCGACGGCTTGCTGGTCACCGGGCAGAATCCGGCGTCGTCGGAGGTGGCGGCGGAGCAGTTGCTCAAGCTGCTGAAGTAGGGGCGTAAATCACCGCCGCCAACCGCGCTGCTTCGCTGCCTGCTCGCCCTGCGCATCGAGCGCCGCACCGGCGATGCGGGCGTCGATCGCCTCCAGCACGGCCGCCGGCATCGCGCTGCCGGCCTGCCTGTAGTTACCCGATTCGTCGCCCGCCGCCTTGTCCGCCTCCGTCATCACCACCACCCGCCATTGATCGCCGCCGCGGCAGGCCAGACCGGCCGTCCGGCCCATCGTGAAACTGCGGCACAACGCGCCATCCTTGTCCGCGAAGCTGACGCCGATGTCGACCGCGCCGCCGCGGTCGCCGGCCAAGCGCCGCGACAGCGCATCGGCCAGCGGCCCCTGCGCCACCAGCGCGCCATTGGCGCCGGCCGCCGCGATGGCGGCCACGCCCGCGCCATCCCCCTCGCGGCCCGCGCCGCCCAGCACCACGCTCCCCACCAGCACGCCCACCGCCAGCGACGCGGCCACGCCCCCCCACTCCAGCCACGACCAGCGTTTGCGCGCCGCATGCTCGGCGGCGGACGCCGGCGCCGCCGCGTGATGCGCGCCACCGGCGCGCGCCGCGCGCACCGCGCCCAGGTCGGCCACCTTGCCCGGCAACGCCGCCGCCATCAGCCGTGGCGGCACCGGCTCGTCGACCACGCCCGCGAACGCGGCGAACACGTCGGCCCGCAGCGCCTGGTGCTGCGCCACCCTGGCGGCGACGGCCGGATCGCTGCGCACCGCGCGTTCGACCTCGCTGAACGCCGGCTCGGCCAGTTCGCCGTCGGCGTAGGCCATCAAGGTTTCGTCGGAAAAGCTCATGTCGCGGTCCTCTTTTGATCGGATAATATTTCCTGCAATGCGGTGCGGGCGCGCACCAGGCGGCTGGTCAGGGTGCCGATCGGAATCTCCAGCACCTCGGACGCCTCCTTGTACGGCATGCCGTCGACCAGCACCAGCGCCACCACCATGCGATGCTCCTCGGACAACATGCCGACCGCCTTCTCGATGGCCATGCGTTGCTGCTGCGCCTCGGCCGCCTGGTCGCCGACGTGCTCGCCCGCCTCCTCCGGCGCGAACAGGTTGTCGCGCCGGATGCGCGAGCGCACCTCGTCGATCCAGGCGTTTTTCATGATCCTGAAAATCCAGCTGTCCAGGCGCGTGTCCGGCTGCCACTGGGCGCTGCGGCCCAACGCCCGCTCGACGGCGATCTGCACCAGGTCGTCCGCGTCTTCGCGGTTGTAGACGATGCTGCGGGCGAACCGCCGCAAACGCGGCAGCAAGGCGGCGATATCGTTGTTGATCGTGGCGTTAGTCGTCATGGATACCAGGTAAACGCCGGGACGACGGATTTTAATCCCTGCCCCGTTCGTTTATTTATC
>JBDSKP010000547.1:0-8834 GCA_039916925.1 Duganella sp. | reverse complement strand
AGATCGTCGAAGCGCTGGCTGACGTGATGCAGTTGCCGGCCGAACACGAGGACGGCCGCGCCACGGCGCCGGTCGGCATGGTGCCGGCATGAACCCGCTTTCGTTCGTGGTGCCGTTCGACCAGGCTGCCGCATTGACGCAGATCCGTGCCGAAGGGGCGCGCTTTATCGCCGGCGGCACCAACCTGGTCGACCTGATGAAAGAGCGCGTGATGCTGCCGCAGCGCCTGGTCGACATCAACCGCCTGGCGCTGGACGCCATCGAGGAAAATGACGATGGCGGACTGCTGCTGGGCGCACTGGCGCGCAATGCGGCCACCGCCTACCACCCGCTGGTGCAGGAACGCTATCCGGTGCTCAGCGCGGCGATCCTGGCCGGCGCCTCGCCGCAGATCCGCAACATGGCCAGCAACGGCGGCAACCTGCTGCAGCGCACCCGCTGCCACTACTTCTACGATCTGGCGACCGCCTGCAACAAGCGCGCGCCCGGCAGCGGCTGCGCGGCCATCGGCGGCCTGACGCGCCAGCACGCCATCCTCGGCGCCAGCGGCCACTGCATCGCCACCCACCCGTCGGACATGTGCGTGGCGCTGGCCGCGCTGGAGGCGGTGGTGCACGTGGAGTCCGCCGACGGCGCGCGCCGCATCGCCTTCGCCGATTTCCACCGGCTGCCGGGCGATCATCCGGAGCTGGACACGACCCTGGCCCCGGGCGAGCTGATCACGCACATCGCGTTGCCGCCGGCGGCGAACTTCGCCGCCCACTCGGCCTATTTGAAATTCCGCGACCGCGCCTCGTACGCGTTCGCGCTGGTGTCGGTGGCGGCCATGCTCGACGTCGGCGACGACGGCGTGGTGCGCGCCGCGCGCCTGGCGCTCGGCGGCGTGGCCCACAAGCCGTGGCGCGTGCCGCTGGCCGAGGCGGCGCTGGTGGGCCGCCGCGCCGGGCCGGCGACGTTCGCCCACGCGGCCGAGCTGCTGCTGGCCAGCGCGCGGGGGCAGGGCGGCAACGACTTCAAGATCGCGATGGCGCGCCGCGCCGTGATCCGCGCGCTCGAGCAGGCGCTCGAAGGCACGCATGACAATTCCCACGAATTCACCGGCAAGGAGCCAACGTGACCGATCTGATTGAAGCACTGCGCACGCCGGTGGCCGACCAGGGCACCGGCGCCGTCAACATCGGCATGGCCGTCTCGCGCGTCGATGGCCGCGACAAGGTCACCGGCCGGGCGCGTTACGCGGCCGAGCATTGGCCGGACGCCGCCGAGGGGGCGGACGAGTCGCCGCTGCTGTACGGCGTGGTCGTCAGCGGCACCATCGCCAAGGGCCGGATCACGGCCATCCGCGCCGACGCCGCGCTGGCCGTGCCGGGCGTGGTGGACGTGATCTCGCACGAGAACCGGCCGCGCATCCGCTCGTTCGACATCTTTTACAAGGACATGACGGCGCCGGGCGGCTCGCCGTTCCGCCCGCTGTACGACGATCAGGTGCTGTACAGCGGCCAGCCGGTGGCGCTGGTGGTGGCCGAGACCTTCGAGGCGGCGCGCTACGCGGCCTCGCTGGTCGACATCGATTACGCGGTCGAGCCGCACGAAACCTATCTGCTGCAGCATCGGGGCCGCGCCCACACGCCGAGCCGGCTCAAGGCCGGCTACACGCCGCCGCCCGACGCCAAGGGCCATCCGGACGAGCGCTGGGAAACCGCCGCCGTCAAGATCGAGGGCGAGTACTACAGCGGCGTCGAGCACCACAATCCGCTGGAGATGTTCGCCTCCACCGTCATCCGCGGCGCCAACGGCCACCTGACCATCTACGACAAGACCCAAAGCTCGCAGAACAGCCGCTGGTACGTGTCACACGTGTTCGGGCTGTCGAAGGACAAGGTCACGGTGCGCAATCCGTATGTGGGCGGCGCGTTCGGCGCGGGCCTGCGGCCGCAGTACCAGTTGCCGCTGGCGGTGATGGCCGCGCTCAAGCTGGAGCGCTCGGTGCGCGTGGTGCTCACGCGCCAGCAGATGTTCAGCTTTGGCCACCGGCCCGAGACGCAGCAGCGCGTCCGCCTCGCAGCCGAGCCGGACGGCACGCTGACGGCCATCATCCACGAGGCGCTGGCCGAGACGTCGCGCATCGAGGATTACGTCGAGGTGGTGGTCAACTGGTCCGGCGAGTTGTACGCGTGCGAGCATATCCGGCTCGGCTACAAGCTGGTCGACCTCGACCACGCCAGTCCGATGGACATGCGCGCGCCCGGCGCCGCCCACGGCGTGCACGCGCTGGAAGTGGCGATGGACGAGCTGTCGTACGCGCTCAAGATGGACCCGCTGGCGCTGCGGCTGAAGAACCACGCCGACGTCGATCCCAGCCACGGCCTGCCGTATTCGACCAAGGAGCTGCGCGCCTGCTACCGGCAGGGCGCCGCGCGCTTCGGTTGGGACAAGCGTCCGCTGGAGCCGGGCACGATGCGCGAGGGCCGCGAGTTGATCGGCTGGGGCATGGCCACCGGCATGTGGGACGCGATGCAGATGTTCGCCCGCGCCAGCGCCGTGCTGCACGCCAACGGCGATCTGGTGGTCAGCAGCGCGGCCACCGACATCGGCACCGGCACCTACACGGCGATGGCCATCATCGCCGCCGACGCCATGGGCCTGCCGCTGGAGCGGGTGCGCTTCCAGCTGGGCGACTCGACGTTGCCGGTGGCGCCGATCGAAGGCGGCTCGTCGCACGTGGCCACGGTCGGCTCGGCGGTCGACGGCGTGTGCGACAAGCTCAAGGATCGGCTGTTCAATCTGGCCAGGAAGATGGACGGCTCGCCGCTGGCCAACGCGCGCTTCGCCGATGTCGAATTCGCCGGCGGCGGCGTGCGCCTGGCCGCGCGGCCCGAGGTGCGCGTTAGGCTGACGGACATCATGGCCGCCAGCGGCGAGGCGCGCATCGAGGAGAAGTACACGATGCTGCCGAATATGCTCAAGCAGATGAAGTACCAGCGCGCCACGCATTCGGCGGTGTTCGTCGAGGTGCGGGTGGACCCGGACTTCGGCACCGTGCGCGTGACGCGCGTGGTCAGCGCGGTGGCGGCCGGGCGCATCATCAACGCCAAGACGGCGCGCAGCCAGATCATCGGCGGCGTCGTGTGGGGCATCGGCCAGGCGCTGCACGAGGAAACCTTCTGCGACCACCACGAGGGGCGCTTCATGAACCACAACCTGAGCGAGTACCACGTGTCGGTCAACGCCGACATCCACGACATCGACGTCATCTTCGTGCAGGAGGACGACCGCATCGTCAGCAAGATCGGCGCCAAGGGCGTCGGCGAGATCGGCCAGGTGGGCGTGGCGGCCGCCGTCTGCAACGCCATCTACCACGCCACCGGACGCCGCGTGCGCAGCACGCCGATGACGCCCGATAAGGTTATGATGCCTTAGCGGTCTCGCTGACAACGCGTTTGTGGAGGAAGACATGCCGATTAAATGCATCGACGATTATGAAATCGACTATACGGCCGAGCCGCTCGAAGGGTGTAGCGACTGGGGCGCCTACGTCGCCATCTTTACGCCGTCCGACAATCCCATGCACATGAACAACATTTATCCGAAGCGGCGCGTGGCCGCCGACCAGGTGCTGGCCAGCGAGGCGATCGCAGAGCAGGAAGCCGAGAAGGCGGCGATGGCGATACTGCAGCAGCTGCGCTCGGCCTAGGAGTTGTCCCGGGGAATTTCATTCCCGGTGTTGGTGATTATCGCAATTGCCGTGTCATCCTTGCGCTTGGACAATGGTCGAAGGAGGATAGAACATGGTATTTGCACGATTTAACAACAAGCTCGCCGTCATCGGCGCGGTCGCCGCCCTCATGCTGGCCGGTCCGGCCCGGGCCGAGGTCAGCGTCGGCGCCGACAACCCCAACTTGCAGTATGTGGGCAGGGTCGATCACGCCAAGCCGGCCGCGCCGGTCATTTCCTGGCCCGGCACCAGCATCGAAGGCAACTTCACCGGCACCACCTTCGCCGTCAAACTGGACGACCAGCTCGGCAAGAATTTCTTCGACGTCTACCTCGACGGCGACCTGGAGCGTCCGCTGCTGGTGCAGGCCGCGCAGGGCAGCAAAACCTATCAGGTCGCGCGCGACCTGGCGCCGGGCAACCACCGGTTTCTGATCACCAAGCGCTCGGAGGGCGAGGAGGGCGCCACGGTGTTCCAGGGACTGGAGCTGGCCGACGGCGCCAAACTGCTGCCGCCGCCGCCACGCAAACTGCGTCGCATCGAGTTCTTCGGCGACTCCATCTCCAGCGGCATGGGCAACGAGTCGCCCGCCGACGGCCCCGATCATCTGGTCAAGGATAAAAACAGCTTCCTGTCGTACGCGTCGATCACCGCGCGGGCGCTGGACGCCGAACTGCACCTGATTTCGCAGAGCGGCATCGGCATCATGATCAGCTGGTTCCCCTTCACGATGCCGGATTTCTACGACCAGCTGAACGCCGTCGGCAACAACGACAGCGTGTGGGATTTCAAGCAGTGGACGCCGGACGTCGTCGTCATCAACCTGTTCCAGAATGACAGCTGGCTGGTCGACCGCGAGAAGCGCCTGTCGCCGATGCCCGACGACGCCCAGCGGGTGGCCGCGTACCGGCGCTTCGTCGAAACGGTGCGGTCCAAGTATCCCAAGGCTTATCTGGTCTGCGCGCTGGGCAGCATGGACGCGGTGCGCCCCGGCTCCAAATGGCCGGGCTACGTGCGCACGGCCGTCGAGCAGATCCGGCAGGAGGACAAGAACGCGCGCATCGATACGCTGGTGTTTCCATACACCGGCTTCGGCGGCCATCCGAGGGTGCCGCAGCAGCGCGCCAACGCGGCGCTGCTGACCGCCCTGATACGCGACAAAATGGGCTGGTAGGCGGACACCCGGGGCGGACTAGCCTTCGCCCTGGGATAGCGCGAAATCCTCGAACAAGCGCACGTCAACGCCGGTACGCCGGCCGGCATCGACCGTCCGCGCGGCGATCTCATCGTCGACGATGAGCATGAAGTAGGAATCCTGGCCGAAATCGACGCTCACCAGCGACAGCGCGTGCCGGCGCAACCAGTCCGACAGCACTTTCAGGCCGTCCATCACGGAGCGGCCGTCCGCATCCCACTGCCATTCATCGTCGATGCCGCGCGTCTCCAGCAGGGCATGCCGTCGCCGGCCGGATCGGTCTTGGGTTTGCGGGAAAACATGTCGGCTAAATGCTTGAGCATCACAGGCTTTCTAAAATGATATCGATGTCCGAAGAATAGCAGACCGGCTCCGGCCGATTCTTCGGTCATTCCGGTGCCGTATATCAAAGTTATCGCGACCCATGAATAATTTGTATACGGCCCGGCTTTCCGCTGCGTGCCAAAACATTACTGGATATACTGCGCCGTGATAACTGCCGGGTGTCCGAACGCGCCGGCGTACCTTGTTCATTTCTTTTATCCGGTATTTTTTGGAGTTCCACGCACTATGACGAGTTTTATTTCGAGGCTACACAGGCAGGCGCGGCGCTTCCCGACCATCGGTTTGCTGGCGTTGGCGGTGAGCGCGGCGGCCAGCGCCGCCACCACCAGCCTGAATCAGTCATGGGACTTCTACCGCGACGACGCCAGGACCGCCGATTCGGTCGACAAGGTGCCGGCCGGCGGCTGGACCAGGGTCGATCTGCCGCACACGGCGCGCCTCGAAGCGAAGGTTCCGGTCAACGCCTGGCAGGGCGGCGCCTACTACAAAAAATCCTTCGACGCCAAGGTGGCGCCGGGCGAACAGGCCATTCTGCGCTTTGAAGGCGCGATGAACGTGGCCGACGTCTGGGTCAACGGCAAGCACCTGGGCACGCACCTGGGCGGCTATTTGCCGTTCTCGTACGACGTCACGCCCCACCTGAAGGCCGGCGGCGGCAACGAGCTGGTGGTGCGCATCGATAACGAGGACAACGCCGTCACCGGCCCCAAGCCGTTGAAGGATTTGGACTATATCCAGTACGGCGGCATCTACCGCGACGTCACGCTGACCGTCAAACCGGCCGTGCATATCAGCGACGAGATGCTGTCCAATACCGAGGCGGGCGGCGGCGTTTTCGTCACCTATCCGCAGGTCGGTAAGAAAGCCGCCGTCGTGCGCGTCAAGGCCGAGGTGTGCAACACCGCCGACGAAGCACGCACCGCGCAACTGAGCCAGCGCCTGTTGTTCAAGAACGCCCGCGTGGCCGACGGCGCGGACAACATCGAGCTGGCGGCCGGCGAGTGCCGCCACGTCACCCGCGACTTGAAGGTCGACCGTCCGCAATTGTGGTCGCCGAAATCGCCCAACCTGTATGCGCTGCAGACCACCGTGTCGAGCAAAGGCCGGCAGGACGTGGTCACCACCCGCGCCGGCATCCGCCGCATCGTGCTTGAACAGGGCAAGTTGCTGGTCAACGGCGAACCGACCTTCCTGCGCGGCGTGAACCGCCATCAGGAATATCCATACGTCGGCTACGCGCTGTCGCCGCAGGCCGATTACCGCGACGCGCTGCTGATCAAGCGCGCCGGCTTCGATTACGTGCGCCTGTCGCACTACCCGCATTCGCCGGCCTTCATGGCCGCCGCCGATGAATTGGGGTTGATGGTGTTGCCCGGTATTCCGGGCTGGCAGTACTTCAATCCCGACCCGGCGTTCTCCGCGCAGGTGCTCAAAACCTGTAGCGAGATGGTGCGCCGCGACCGCAACCACCCCAGCGTATTGGCGTGGGAATGCTCGCTCAATGAAACGCAGATGCCCGATCAATTGATCGAGAAGCTGCATAGCACCGTGCACCGTGAATATCCGGGCGACCAGGCGTATTCCGCTGGATGGGTGCCGCGGACTTACGACGTGTATCTGCAGGCGCGCCAACATCGGCTGGACGACAAGAAGCCTTTGCCGAACAAGGCGCTGATCGTGTCCGAATACGGCGACTGGGAATACTACGCGATGAACGCCGGCTTCAATCAAACGGCGTGGGGCGACCTGAAAGAGGCGGACCGCAGCAGCCGCCAGTTGCTGACCGATGGCGAGAAGCGTCTGCTGCAGCAGGCGAAGAACCTGGCCGAGTCGCATGACGACAACTTCAAGACGGGCGCCGTGGCCGATGGCTACTGGGTGATGTTCGACTATGGCCGCGGCTACGCGCCGGACCTGGAATCCTCGGGTGTCATGAGCATCGACCGCTTGCCGAAGTTCTCGGCCGAGTTCTTCCGCTCGCAGCGAGGCGCGCAGGAGAAGTCGGCGAAATGGGGCGGCGGCCCGATGGTCTCCATCGCCAGTCACTGGACCAGGGAGTCGTCGCCGCAGGTGCGTGTGTTCAGCAACACCGACGAGGTCGAGCTGTTCTTGAACGGCAAGAGCCTGGGGCGCGTCAAGAGCGGTCCATCGAAGACGCATCCGAATCTGGCGCATCCTCCGCTGGAGTTCGACGCCGGCCAGTTCCAGGCCGGCACGCTCAAGGCGGTGGCTTACCTGAAGGGCCGCAAGGTGGCCGAGCATGTCGTGCAAACCCCGGGCGAGCCGGTCAAGCTTGGCGTGGCGGTCGATGATCTGGCGGTGACGTCGACGGAGGGCGATTTGGTGTTCATCCGCGCCAGGCTGCTCGACGCGAACGGCACCGTGGTGCCGGAGAATGGCAAGTCGGTGACGTTCAAGGCCGCCGACGGTTATGAGATCGTGGGTCCGGGCGTGGCCACGACCGAAGCGGGCGTCGCCAGCGTGCTGGCGCGCGTAAAGGGCGGCAAGGGTGCCATCAACGCCGAAGCGGGATCGCTGCGCGGCGGTTTGTAAGTCAGAAGAAGCGTAACCACAGCGACACGTAGGGCGGATTAGGCGGAACGCCGTAATCCGCCAATGCATGAGCCGTCGAGACGCATGCATTGGCGGATTACGCTTCGCTAATCCGCCCTACGTGGATCCGTGGTGGGGTTCGTAATCCGCGATAGAAGTTCGGTTTCACGTGCGGCGACGGCGGACGGGAGCGATAAAGTACCACTCATGGACTGCGGCAATCATGCCGCGGAACGGTAGAAGGAGTGGGTACATGATCAAGCAAATCCGGATTTTGAGCGGGCGCCATCGCGGCGCGGCGCTGCGGCTGGCAGCGGGAAGCTGGCGCATCGGCGCCGACGACACCGCCAGCATCCACATCAGCGATTGGCGGCATGCACCGGTGACCTTGACCATCGCCGAGGACGGCCGCATCTGCTGGACCGGCGCCGACGGCGACACCGCCGTGCCGGTCGCCGAACACCAAACCATCGAATTCGACGACATCGCGCTGAGCATCGGCGACCCCGACCAGGTGGTCGCCACCGCGCCGGCCGACGTGGCCGCGTTGCCGGTGGCCGAGGCGGCGGCGCAGCCATCCCGCAACGGCCTGACCCGCTGGCTGGCGCTGGGCGCGGTGGCGGTGCCGGCAGCCATGCTGAGCACGGCGTTGCTGGCGATGCAGCCGGCGCACGTCAGTCCGGCGGCGCCACGGCTGGAGAGCCTGCGCCGCCAGATGCCGGGGCTGCTGGCGGGTATCGGGCAAGCCGGCCTGCAGGTAAGCGAGCAGAACGGCCTGATCGTGGTGCAAGGCGTGGTGCGCAACAGCGCCGACGCCATCGCGGTACGCGATTTGCTCAGCCGCACCGCGCAGGACAAGGCGATCGCCCATCTGGCCATCGTCAACGAGGTAATCGCCAGCATCACCGAATCGCTGCGCGAACCGACGCTCAACGCCAGCTACGCCGGCGACGGCCGTTTCATCGTCACCGGCACCACCCGCGACAGCGGGGTGGTCCGCAAGCATCTGACGCAGCTGGCCGCCGA
>JBDSKP010000546.1:0-5411 GCA_039916925.1 Duganella sp. | reverse complement strand
CACGCGCGCGCCAGCTACCGCAACTTCTTCCCGGCCGGCGCCCGCTGGCTGTTCACGGGGATTCGGCTGGCGCGGCAGGCCTGACGCGCCGCCGGCCGGCGAGCATCGCCAAGGCTCCCGCCAAGGTGGCGGCGACGCAGATCCAGCCCAGCACATCGCCGATACGGGTGTACAGCGTCGGCACCGGCGCCGACACCGGCACGCGCACCAGCAGCGCGCGGCCCGGCATCGTCGCGCTGTCGCGTTGCGCCACGATGCGGCCATACGGATCGCTCACCGTCAGCAGGCCTTCGCGCGCGCTGCGCACGATCGTGTAGCCGTTTTCGACGCCGCGCGTGGTCGTCATGCCGGTGGCGAGGAAGCGGTCGACGCCGAAATCCCACGCCGGTACCAGCATCACGGCGGCCCCGCGCCTGCCGTAGGCGCGGCCCAGCGAGGCGAAGTGCATGTCCTTGCAGATGGCAAGGCCGTATTTCTGGCCACCTTGCGGGCCGTCGATCATGTGCAGGTTGTAGCCGTCGCCGGGGATGTGGTCGCGTTCCGGCGGCGCCATGTGATGTTTTTGGTAACGCTGCGCCAGCTCGCCCCGCGGCGACAGCAGCCACGCCAGATTGAGGCGCTTTTGACCGTCGTCGATGCCGACGCCGATTTCGATCCAGACTTTCAGGCGCGCCGCCAGCCGGGCGAATCGCGCCTGCGCCAGCGCCGCCTGGGCCGGCGACATGACCGCCACTTTTTCCGGCAACACGATGACGCTGGCGCCTTGTCGCGCAAGCGTGACGATGTGCTCCTCGTACTGGCACCAGATCGGCTCCGAATAGGTGGCCGTCGATTGCAGGCCGGCGGCGTTGTCCACCGCGACCAGTCCGAACACCATTTCGCCGCCCTGGCCCGGCACTTGCGGCGCCGTTTGCAGCCGCAGCGCGCCATAGCCCAGCGCGACGACCGTCAGCAGCGCCGCCGCCGCGCCGGCGCGGCGCACCCGTGGCGCGCGCACGCCGAAGGCAAGCGCCATCGCCAGCGCCGACGCCACCAGGCATACCATGAAGGTGACGCCACCGGTGCCGAACAAGGCGGCGATCTGCAGCGCGGCCGGAAATTCATACTGGCTGTAGCCGATATTGCCCCAGTTTCCATCCGGGAGCAGCGCCGCCATCAGCGTATCGATGGCGGTCCACAGCACCGGGTAGGCGAAGACGGTCCACCAGCGCTCGTAACGCAGCACCACGCGGCGCGCGCCCAGCACTGCCACATACCACAGGAGCGCCTGCGCCAGCGTGACGGCGACCCCCGCCACGGCCGGCATCAGCTTCTGGTAGTAGGGCAGGTTGACGCTGGCGGCAATCAGCGCGGCGCAGCCGACGATCCAGCGCGCGGGCGCGGCGTCGTGGCGGTAGGCCAGTGCCAGCAGCGCCGCCGGCGCCAGCCACGCCAGCCACCATACCGGTTCCAATCCGACCACATAACGCAGCATCAGACCTGTCACAAATGTCATAAGAACGATCTTAATTAGCATTGGCCGGTTAAGTTTCATTCGTGCGCTCCTATTCGCTTGCTATTGGTAGTGAGGTAAATGATAATTTATGCATCGTTCGATTCCACTTTTTTATCATTCTCTCATTATGCCTATTCTCATACGCCGATTAACCCCCGCAGACGCCGCCGCTTTCCAGTCATTGCGACTTTCCGGCCTTCGTGAAACCCCAACCGCTTTCACCTCCAGTTATGAAGAGGAGTGCAATACGCCGATCCCTGTGACCGAGGCCTACTTCGAATCGGAGGCTGGCCGCAACCGTTTCGGCGCGTTCGACGGCGACCGCCTGGTCGGCATGGTCGGCGTCGGCCGCGAATCGCAGATCAAACTGCGCCACAAGGCCTATATCCGGGGTATGCAGGTCGATGTCGCCTATCACGGCACCGGTGTGGGCCGCCAGCTCATGGAGCATGCGATGGAGTTCATCGCCACCATGGAGGGCGTGACCAAGGTGACCCTGGCCGTCACCGTCGGTAACGCGGCGGCGATCACCTTGTACGAGTCGATCGGCTTCAAGGTCTATGGACGCGAGCACTGCGCGTTGATCGTCGACGGCGTGCCGTACGATGATGTGCTGATGGATATCCAACTGTAATTCTGGCCCACACAAGCCGTCAACGCTGGCGGTGTCATCCCCCTTCCATTCCATAACAAGTCACACCGTGTAAACGGCAAAAGGACGGCCCGGCCCAATGCCGGCAAGCCGTCCGCCGGCGCTGTCTCAATGCCGGGTTTTCCTACGTTTGATGGGGGGAGATGCCGTGGGCGGCCGGCGGGAGCGCGTTGTCCCCGCCGGCGCCGCGTCGATGCGCTGTCAGGCCGCTACCGCGCCTTGGGCTTGTGCCGCTTCGATGATGTTCAGCTGGCGGTTGACCGCGCTGAGCACCGCCTTGAACGAGGCGGTCAGGATGTTGCTGTCGGTGGCCGCGCCGAACAGCGTCGGGCCGTTGGCCAGGCGCAGTTCGACATAGCAGGCCGCCTTGGCGTTGGCGCCCGAGCCGATCGAGTGCTCGTGGTAGTCCATCAGTTTGATGTCCAGGCCGAGCGCGTCGACGAAGGCGTCGATCGGGCCGTTGCCGCCGCCTTGCAGCGCCATCGGCGCCTGGCGGTGGGTCAGGTTGATGTCGATCTGTACCGGTTCGTCGTTGCTGGTGTCTTCCACCATCTTGTGCGAGTTGTAGGCGTACGGCGAATTTTGTTCAAAGTACTCGCGGCTGAAGATGTCATAAATGCCTTCGGACGTGATTTCCAGGCCGGTGGCGTCGGCCACCGCCTGCACCGCGCGGCTGAATTCAATCTGCAGGCGGCGCGGCAGCACGAGGCCGTAGTCCTGCTCGAGCAGGTAGGCCATGCCGCCCTTGCCGGACTGGCTGTTGACGCGGATGACGGCGTCGTAGCTGCGTCCCAGATCGGCCGGATCGATCGGCAGGTATGGAATCTCCCAGATCGCGCCTTCCTTCTGCTGCGCGAAGCCCTTCTTGATCGCGTCCTGGTGCGAGCCGGAGAAGGCGGTGAACACCAGATCGCCCACGTACGGGTGGCGCGGATGCACCGGCAACTGGTTGCACTCCTCGACGCACTTGCGCACTTCGTCGATGTCGGAGAAGTCCAGGCCCGGGTGCACGCCCTGGGTGTAGAGGTTCAACGCCAAGGTGACCAGGTCGACGTTGCCGGTGCGTTCGCCGTTGCCGAACAGGCAGCCCTCGACGCGGTCGGCGCCGGCCATCACCGCCAGCTCGGCGGAGGCGACGGCGGTGCCGCGGTCGTTGTGCGGATGGACGCTGATGATCAGCGAATCGCGGCGCGCCAGCTTGCGCGACATCCATTCGATCTGGTCGGCGTAGACGTTCGGCGTGCTGCATTCGACCGTCGACGGCAGGTTGATGATCATTTTGTTGTTCGGGGTCGGTTCCCAGATCGCGGTGACGGCGTCGCAGATATGCTTGGAGAAATCGAGTTCGGTGGTGGAGAACGACTCCGGCGTGTACTCGAAGCCCCAGTCGGTTTGCGGGTGCTGCTTGATCAGTTCCTTCACCAGCCTGGTGCCGGTGGTGGCGATGTTGGTGATCTCCTCGCGCGACATGCCGAAGACGACCTTGCGGAACACCGGCGCCACCGAGTTATACAGGTGGACGATGGCGCGCTTGGCGCCGGCCGCCGCCTCCACGGTGCGGCGGATCAGTTCATCGCGCGACTGGGTCAGCACGATGATGGTGACGTCGTCGGGGATGCGGTTCTCCTCGACCAGCTTGCGCACGAAGTCGAAGTCGGTCTGCGAGGCCGAAGGGAAGCCCACTTCGATCTCCTTGAGGCCGACCTTGACCAGCAGTTCGAAGAAGCGCAGTTTTTTCTCTGGGCTCATCGGCTCGATCAGCGCCTGGTTGCCGTCGCGCAGATCGGTGCTCATCCAGATCGGCGGCTTGGAGATGACGTTATTGGGCCACTGGCGGTCGGACAATTGAACTGGTGGGAAGGCGCGGTACTTCGCTGCTGGGTTCTGCAACATCATGGGGTGCTCCTGGGTCTTTTAAATTGGGACTTGCCTGGATGCCGGCTCGGGCCGGCGGTGCGTGTGGCGAAAGGCTGCAAGGCGGCCACGGAACACTAGGCCAGGCAACCGATCGGTAGTTTTAGCGATAGCAGCGCAGGGCCATGCGCACGCGCGTCAGCCCGCGAAGCGATCGAATCGCCGGTGCGGGATGGAGCATGGGTGGCCGGGGTGAGCATCGGTGCAAACTTTCCTGGGTTTTGGAGACGGGTGTGGCTTGTGGCCGACACGGGGTGCGTTGAAAACGCGGCTGGAACGCGGCGGGTACGCAGTTAAGCGGCGCGTGCTAGCAGGCGCGCCGCTAGCGATAGGCTAGCAGACGGCAGCAGGAGAGCGGATAGGTGCAGTTGCGAGGTCATAGGCCTTAATGTACGAGATCGGCAGTGCGGCTGTCAAGGGAATTGATGGGCTGCGCTGAAACCGGCGGCGGATTTTATGGGCGGGCGCGGTGGCGTTGACATTTTTATCATGCCCTCCTAAGATCGGCGTTTCAACTGTTGAGGATTTCGCATGTATCGAATTATTCGCGCTGTATCGATGGCGATGTTGCTGAGCGCCGGATGTGCGCAGGTGGCTCACAGCGCGCCGGGCAAGCCGGTGACGACGCCGGCGGAGGTTGCGGCCATCACCGCGGTAACCGTCGACTTCCAGGCGGCGCTCAAGGCGAAGGATGCCCGCAAGCTGTCGTCGCTGATGCTGAATTCGAACATCCTGTTCGCCGCGCCGGCCAACGACAAGCAGGTTGCATTTATCCGCAAGGAGATCGATCCGAATTCCGACGGCGTGCGGGCCGGCGGTTACAACGATTTTGTTCAATTCGTCAAAAGCGAGAAGCGGCAGATCGAGGAGAAGTTTTATGACGTGAAGATCACGCAGGATGGCGACATGGCGTGGGTGATGTTCGACTACGAGTTCCTGTTCGACGGCGTGGTGCAAAACCACGGCATCGAGGCCTGGCAGATGGTCAAGCGCGACGGTCTGTGGAAAATCTTTTCCGTGACCTGGTCGGTAAATTACAAGGACGATAAATAGGATAGGCAGGGTCGGCGGCTTGCTTTCGAGGACTAAGACGCAAGCCGTGTGGAAGGTGAAGCGCAAAGTCCGGCCGGCGAAAATCAGGAACTGCTTGACCTCCAAATTCAGCCGACGCCAGAAACGCCAGTCGTTCAGAATTCGTCGTATCAGGAGAAGAGAAATGTGGCGCATAATTTTCATTACCTTGCTGGGGCTAGCCTCAGCACCCGCCTGGAGCGCAGGCAAGCAATGCAGCCTGGATGCTAAAACCATGTTCACCTTTACTTGGGTACCGCAAACGCCAGCGGAGCCCAA
>JBDSKP010000545.1:0-4281 GCA_039916925.1 Duganella sp. | reverse complement strand
GGCGATGGTAGTGCGGACCATTGCGTCGGAAATTCCGAACTTTGAAAAGCTGGATCTGCCCGACGTTTTAAAAGACGTCATCATGACCAAGCGCGGGCTGGTGCTGGTGGTCGGCGGCACCGGTTCCGGCAAGTCGACCACGCTGGCGGCGATGATCGATTACCGCAACGCCAATTCGGCCGGCCACATCATCACGGTCGAGGACCCGGTCGAGTACGTGCACAAGAACAAGAGCTGCCTGATCACCCACCGCGAGGTCGGCGTCGACACGCTGTCGTGGCACAACGCGCTGAAGAACACGCTGCGCCAGGCGCCGGACGTGATCCTGATCGGCGAGATCCGCGACACCGAGACCATGGAGCACGCGATCGCGTTCGCCGAGACCGGCCACCTGTGCCTGGGCACGCTGCACGCGAACAACTCCAACCAGACCATGGACCGCATCATCAACTTCTTCCCGGAGGAGCGGCGCAACCAGCTGTTGATGGATTTGTCGTCGAACCTGCGGGCCATCGTCTCGCAGCGGCTGGTGCGCACCGAGGACGGGCAGGGGCGCAAGGCGGCCATCGAGATTTTGCTCAACACGCCGACGATCGCCGAGATGATTTTCAAGGGCAATTTCCAGTCGATCAAGGAAATCATGCACAAGTCGCGCGAGCTGGGCATGTGCACTTTCGACCAGGCGCTGTACGAACTTTATAATAAGGGCCACATCGGCTATGAAGAAGCGATCCGCAACGCCGATTCGGCCAACGGCCTGCGGCTGCAGATCAAGCTGCGCGGCGAGCGCAAGGAGCCGGGCGACGGCGCCCGCGCCGGCGCCGGCGCCGATACGCTGAGCATGCAGATCGAGGCGGAAGCGCCGGACGACGAACCCAAATAAATCACATCGAAAAGACCCACATGCCCCAATTTGAAGACAAGATTTGCACCCGTGAACAACTGGCCGCGCGCGTGGCCGCGCTGCCCAAGCCGGTGGTGCTGACCAACGGCGTATTCGACATCCTGCACCGCGGCCACGTCACGTACCTGGCCCAGGCGCGCGCGCTGGGGGCGTCGCTGGTGGTGGCCGCCAACACCGACGCGTCGGTCAAGCGGCTGGGCAAGGGCGACGACCGGCCGCTCAACAACTGCGCCGACCGCATGGCGGTGCTGGCGGCGCTGGAGTCGGTCAGCCTGGTGGTCGAGTTCGACGAGGACACGGCGCTGGAGGTGGTAGAGCAGGCGCGGCCGGAAATCTACGCCAAGGGCGGCGACTACCGGATGGACGCGATTCCCGAGGGCCAGGCGGTGCTGGCGTACGGCGGGCGGGCGGTCGCCATCGACTTCGAGCATGACCGCTCGACGACCAGGTTGCTGACCAAGGTGCGCGCGCAGCGTCCGGTATGAGGCTGCTGCTGATCGCCGTGGCGGTGCTGGCGTTCATCGGCGTGCTGTGGGGGCCGGTGACGTATGTGGCGTGGCGGCTGTGGCAGCGCGGCGACGCGGTCGCGTTCCGGCAGTTGCGCTTCATGCTGCCGGCGCAGCTGATGGCGGCGGTGGCGCTCGCGTTCACGGCCGACGTGCTGGGCATGCGCAATCCGCCGGCGCTGTTCGCCGCGTCGACGGTCATCGTCAGCGCCTGCGGCACCGGCGCGCTGGCGCTGGCGCGGTATATCGCTGGACGCGGACATTGACAAACCTCGGAGATACGTAGGGCGGATTAGCGCAGCGTAATCCGCCATGCATGCGTCGTCGGCGGCTCATGCATGGCGGATTACGGCGTTCCGCCTAATCCGCCCTACGTGTTTTCGAGGTATCTCAGGCGCCGCCGGCGTAGCCGTTCTGGCGCCAGGCCTCGAAGACCACCACCGCCACGGTGTTGGATAGGTTCAGGCTGCGGTTGTCCGGGCGCATCGGCAACCTGATGCGCCGCGCAGGCGGGAAGGTTTCGCGCAGCGCCGGCGGCAGGCCGCTGGTCTCGGAGCCGAACACGAACACGTCGCCCGGCTGGAAGCTGGCCTGCGCGAACGGCGACGAGCCGTGCGTGGTCATGGCGAACATGCGCGCCGGGTCCGGCTGCAGGTCGGTCAAAAACGCGTGCCAGTCGGCGTGCACCTTCATTTTCGCGTATTCGTGGTAATCCAGCCCGGCGCGCTTCATCTTCGAATCCTCCAGCGGGAAACCCAGCGGTTCGATCAGGTGCAGCTGGGCGCCGGTGTTGGCGCACAGGCGGATGACGTTGCCGGTGTTCGGCGGAATTTCGGGGTGGACCAGCACTACGTGAAACAAGTTGTTCTCCTCAATGCGATTCAATGCGCGATTTCAATGCGGCGGCGTGCGTGCGAACACCAGGTTGCTCACGCGCGCGGCGCCGTGGCGCTTCAGCGCGGCCGCCAGTGCGTCCAGCGTGCCGCCGCTGGTCATGACGTCGTCGACGATGCCGATGTGCCGGCCGCGCACCAGCGCGGCGTCCGGCACCGCGAACGCGCCGGCGATGTTGCGCTGGCGCTGCTCCGGCGCGACGCCGCTTTGCGCCGTCGTCTCGCGCACCCGGGCCGCCAGGCGCGGGTGCAGCGCGACGCCGAGGCTGCGCGCCAGCGGCCGGGCGATTTCCAGCGCCTGGTTGTAGCCGCGCTCGGCCAGCCGGCGCGGTCCCAGTGGAACCGGGCAGATCAGAGCCGGCAGGACGAAGTCCGGCTGTTGCAGCACGGCGTCGCGCAGCAGGCGCGCGAACAGCGCCGCCAGCGCGAGCCGGTGGCCGAATTTCAGTTGCAGCACCAGTTGGTCGACCGGCATCGCGTAATCGGCCGCTGTCAGCGTGACGTCGAACGCCGGCGGCTGCGTGGCGCATAGCCCGCACAGCCGATCTTCCGACTGGCAGAGCTTTCCCGGCGGTTGCTCGCCGCCGCCCAGGACTGCGCCGGGCAGCGGGTTGGCGCAGCGACGGCAGCGGGCGATGGCGGCGCCGGCGCCGAAAAATTGCGCCGCGCACTCCGGGCACAGCGTTTCGTCGCCGCCGCGGCCGCACAGGGCGCAGGAGGTCGGCAACAGGCCGCGCAACATTCCGGCGCCGTGGCGCCGCCACGGCGCGCCGGCCTTGCCGCCGTCGCGCGGGGCTGTTGTCTGGTCGGTCAGCTTGCCATTCATGCCACGCTCCCGGCAAAAAACGCGGGCCTTAGGCGTCGCGTTTGCGTTCAACCATGTACACTGCCGACATTATCGCATTACAGACCGACCCACGATGCATGTGCCCGCAAATCCACCCAAACTGAGTGCGCCTATCGATCTGGAGCGCGTGCGCGCGCTTTTCTCCCGTCCTGAACGCATCGCGCCGGCCGATTTCCTGCGCCGCGAAGTGTCCTCGCGCATGTTCGACCGCCTGGAATTGATCAAAATCGCGCCGCGGCGCGTGCTCGACGCCGGCTGCGGCGCGGGCGCCGACCTGCCGCTGTTGCAAAAATCCTACCCCGCCGCCCAGATCGTCGGCCTCGACTCGGCCGAGGCGCAGTTGCGCGCGGCGCGCGGCCAGGCGTCCAAGCCATCGTCGCTGAACCAGTTGCTGAGTAAATTGCTGCCGGCCAAGACCGGCGTCGACCTGTTGTGCGGCGATTTCGCCGAATTGCCGATGGGACCGAACTCCGTCGACCTGGTGTGGTCTAATCTGGCCTTGCATTGGCACCCTCAGCCGGACCGCGTGTTCGCCGAGTGGCGCCGCGTGCTGCGCGTCGACAGTTTGCTGATGTTTTCGTGCTTCGGCCCCGACACCTTCCGCGAGCTGCGGGCGGCGTTCGCCGAGGCCGACCTCGCCGCGCACGCGCTGCCGTTCGTCGATATGCACGATTTCGGCGACCAACTGGTGGAGGTCGGCTTTTCGACGCCGGTGCTGGACATGGAGGTCATCACCGTCACCTACGACACGCCAAAGGCGATGCTGGCCGATGTGCGCGCGCTGGGCGGCAATCCGCTGCGGACGGTGGGCAGGGGACTGATGGGCAAACAAGCCTGGCGACGCATGCTCGACGCGCTGGAAAAGGCGCGCCGTCCGGACGGCAAGCTGGGCCTGACCTTCGAGGTGATCTACGGCCACGCCTTCCGGCCGGCGCCGAAAGTGACTTCCAAAGGTGAAGCCATCATCCGCTTCGATCTGCCCCGGAAGCCGCGCCAGTAGCGGGTTTGAGGTGTTTTACCGTGCGTTTAACATTTCGCACTGTGGTAAAGCTGAGTGCGCTATAGGGGGCGGAAGAGTTGCAATATGGATTATTTGTTGATGTGCGCTGTTGTTGTTATATATAATCATTG
>JBDSKP010000544.1:0-1972 GCA_039916925.1 Duganella sp. | reverse complement strand
ATATTGTTCAACGTTCAGTGTTAGGCGTCGGATGCAATACGGCCCGCCGGGAGGCGGGCCGGGGCCAAGGCCGTGGGCCGGTTACAGCGCCTTGAGCGTGCCCTTAGGCAGGACCATGGTCACGGAGTTCTTCTGCACGACCAGCTCGCCGCCACTGGAGATTTCCAGCGTGATGTACAGGTCGGAAATCTTCGAGATACGGCCCAGGACGCCGCCGGCGGTGACGACTTCGTCACCCTTGGCCAGCGCTTCCATCATGGCCTTTTGTTCCTTGGCGCGCTTCTGCTGAGGACGGATCATCAGGAAATACATCGCCACGAACATCAGAATCAGAAAACCATACTGGCCCAGGAAGCCGCCGGTCGCGCCGAGGGCGTCGAGTGGATTTTGGGCATACGCGTTGGATATAAACACAGGTGACTCCGATAATAGTTTGAAAAAACAGCGCTGTATTCTAGCACTGGCCGGAAGCCGAAAGGACTTCCGGGTATATGGGTGGTTGAATTCTTTTTACAAGTCTTGCAACATCTGTCGGTTGAAATGCAACCCGCACACCGGGAAAGTGGCCGGCAGCCACCGGCGGGAGGGGTCGTACCCAGTGGGGTACGACCCCGGAGCGTGGCGGTGTGCGGGTTAAAAACTCAGATGCCGCGCGCCCGTTCCGCATGGAATTGCAGGGTCCACGCATGGAAGCGATCCTCGTCCAGCGCCTCGCGCATCTGGCGCATGATGTCCAGATAGTAGTGCAGGTTGTGGATGGTGTTCAGGCGGGCGCCGAGGATCTCCTGCGTGCGGTTCAGGTGGTGCAGGTAGGCGCGCGAGAAGTTGCGGCAGGCGTAGCAGGAGCAGGTGTTGTCCAGCGGTTCCTTATCATCCTTATAACGCGCGTTCTTGATCTTGATGTCGCCGAAGCGGGTGAACAGCCAGCCGTTGCGGGCGTTACGGGTGGGCATCACGCAGTCGAACATGTCGACCCCGTTCGACACGCCGGCCACCAGGTCCTCCGGCGTGCCCACGCCCATCAGGTAGTGCGGCTTGTTGGCCGGCAGGCGCGGGCCGACGTGCGCCAGGATGCGCATCATGTCTTCCTTCGGCTCGCCGACCGACAGGCCGCCGATGGCCAGGCCGGGGAAATCGATCTCCTCGAGGCCGGCCAGCGACTCGTCGCGCAGGTTCTCGAACATGCCGCCCTGGACGATGCCGAACAGCGCGTTCGGGTTCTCGCCGCGCTGGAACTCGTCGCTCGACCGCTGCGCCCAGCGCAAGGACATGCGCATCGACTTTGCCGCCTCGTCAAGAGTGGCCGGGCGATTGTCGATTTCATAAGGCGTGCACTCGTCGAACTGCATGACGATGTCGGAATTGAGCACGCGCTGGATCTGCATCGACACCTCCGGCGACAGGAACAGCTTGTCGCCGTTGATCGGCGAATTGAAATGCACGCCCTCCTCGGTGATCTTGCGCATCGCGCCCAGCGAAAACACCTGGAAACCGCCGGAATCGGTCAGGATCGGCTTGTCCCAGGCCATGAAATCGTGCAGGCCGCCGAATTTGGAGATGACGTCGTTGCCCGGACGCAGCCACAGGTGGAAGGTGTTGCCCAGGATGATCTGGGCGTCGATTTCCTTCAACTCCAGCGGCGACATCGCCTTGACCGAGCCGTAGGTGCCGACCGGCATGAAGATCGGGGTCTGCACCACGCCGTGGTTGAGTTTGACTTCGCCGCGGCGGGCCTTGGTCAGGCCGCTGGTATCGGTCTTGTGTAGCGTAAATTCCAACATTAGGGATTCCTTATTATGCTCGGGCTTGCGTCGTCAGCAACATGGCGTCGCCATAGCTGAAGAAGCGGTACTCGTTGGCGATCGCGTGGGCGTAGGCCGCGCGGATCTCGTCGTAACCGGCGAAGGCCGACACCAGCATCAGCAAGGTCGACTTGGGCAGGTGGAAATTGGTGATCAGCCGCGTGACGGTC
>JBDSKP010000543.1:0-2199 GCA_039916925.1 Duganella sp. | reverse complement strand
GTTGAAACCCTGGTCGCGGGTCGTGGCGAGCCATTGCTCGACCTTGGGATTGCCAGGGGAATACGTCGTCACCACGTTATAGCCCAGCGCGGACAGTTTGAAACACACCGCCTCGCCCAGACCGCCCATACCGCCGGTTACCAATGCAACTCTTGCCATAATTGTCCCCTCTTCTTAGTTGATACCAAACTTCGATGACCCAAAGTTCGCGGGCCGCCCCGCGACCGCGGAGGCGGCGTGATTTTTTTCTGTTACGGACGCTCGATCGCCAGCGCCACGCCCATGCCGCCGCCGATGCACAGCGAGGCCAGACCCTTCTTGGCGTCGCGGCGTATCATTTCGTGGATCAAGGTGACCAGGATGCGGGCGCCGGACGCGCCGATCGGGTGGCCGATGGCGATGGCGCCGCCGTTGACGTTGATCTTGCTCGTGTCCCAGCCCATTTCCTTGTTGACGGCGACGGCCTGCGCGGCGAACGCTTCGTTAATTTCCATCAGATCCAGGTCGTCCGGGGTCCAGCCGGCCTTTTTCAGGCACAGGCGGCTGGCCGAGACCGGGCCCATGCCCATCAGGGCCGGGTCCAGGCCGGACGAGGCGTAGGCCTTGACCTTGGCCAGCACGGTCAGGCCCAGTTCCTTGGCCTTGGAGGCCGACATCATGATGACGGCGGCGGCGCCGTCGTTCAGGCCGGAGGCGTTGCCGGCGGTGACACTGCCTTCCTTGTTGAAAGCCGGGCGCAGGCCCGACAGGCCTTCGAGGGTCGAGCCGGGCTTGATGTACTCGTCGCTGTCGAAGACGGTCGTGCCTTTTTTATTGGCGATCTCCAGCGGCAGGATCTCGTCCTTGAACTTGCCTTCCTTTTGCGCCGCTTCCGCTTTGAGCTGCGACTGCAGCGCGAACTCGTCCTGCTCGGCGCGCGAGATGTCGTGTTTTTTCGCGACGTTCTCGGCGGTGATGCCCATGTGGTACTGGTTGAACGCGTCCCACAGGCCGTCGACGATCATCGTGTCGACCATCTTGATCTCGCCCATGCGGAAACCGTCGCGCGAACCGGGCATCGCGTGCGGCGACGCGCTCATGTTTTCCTGGCCGCCGGCGATGACGATTTGTGCGTCACCGCATCTAATCGCCTGCGCCGCCAGGTGGGTGGCCTTCAGACCGCTGCCGCACACGTGGTTGATGGTGAAGCCGGGAATTGAATTCGGCAGGCCGGACTTGATGACGGCCTGGCGGGCCGGGTTCTGGCCGACGCCGGCGGTCAGCACCTGCCCCAGGATCGCTTCGCTGATCTGGCTTGGATCGATGCCGGTCTTGGCCAGCAGGCCCTTGATCACGTGCGCGCCGAGGTCCGACGCCGGGATCTTGGCGAGGCTGCCGCCGAATTTGCCCACACCGGTACGGCCAGCGGCCACGATAACTACATCATCCATTTGACTCTCCAATACGCCGACATGGCCGGCTTAGTTTAGCAACAACATTGAGCGACTTCGCGACGTTGATAATACGCCTACGACGGCCAAGCCGTGGAGGGTTTCGATTGTGCGTCGCCGCGAGGAATGTCCAGTATTTCTCTAGCAGCATCCGTGCCAGCTGCTGGCCATGTCGCGGACCCAATCGTAAGCGCCCGCATTTGGCAAGACTTTGATTTAGGTCAAACTTTGTCCAGACCGGCCTCAACACATTTTGAAGAAATAATAATTATTTGTCACGACAATAATCTGATACCGTCGAGCGTGGCGGCGCACTGCTCGCGTATCACTTTGACGAAATCGAGCACGTAGGCCTTTTGCCTTTGCGACTCCGGCACCGAGACGAACAGGTCGCTCCACAGGCCGTGGTCGCCGACCGGCTTGGCGATGACGTAGTCGTAGTCGACGTAGTTCTTGATAGCCCAGTTGGGCAGGGCGGCAATGCCGCGGCGGCTGGCGACCAGTTGCAGCACTGCCACGGTCAGCTCGGCGGTGCGGCGCTCGACGTGGACCCCGGCCGGTTGCAGCACTTCGCGGATCAGGTCGATGCGGGTTTCGGGCACCGGATAGGTGATCAGGGTTTCACCCTGGAAGTCGGCCGGCTGCAGGCGGCGGCGCGTCGCCAGCCGGTGTTTTTGCGCCATGACGACCAGAATTTCATAACGGAACAGCGGGAACGTAACAAAATCCGGGCCGTAAGGCGAGCCGATGACCAGATCGGCGACGCCGT
>JBDSKP010000542.1:0-9199 GCA_039916925.1 Duganella sp. | reverse complement strand
GGAGCTGGACAAGGATTACCTCACGTTCGAGTTTTCCCTGTAAGGACAAGCAGTACAGCCAACCCGTTGTGCGGAAATCGCAGCTAGCAGCGGACAACCGTCACGCGCGGCCAGCGCGACGCGTACTTCTTCTGCTCGATGCGCTGACGATAGGTTTCGATGCTCACGCGCGCCGGATTGCGGCGCACCACGCAATTGAACAGATCGTCCAAACCGTGCGGGGCGATGTGGCAAAGGCGCTCTTCCAATTCACCTCGCCGGGCTGGTTGCATCTCCGCGTTCAGTTCGGCGCCCTTTCCTCTGGCCGCAGCGTCAACACCTGGACGCCGTGCCGCGTCACCGCCACCGTATGCTCGAACTGCGCGGACAGTTTGCCGTCCGTCGTCACGACAGTCCAACCGTCGTCTTCGGTGCGAACCGTGCGGCGGCCTTCGTTGAGCATTGGCTCGATGGTGAACACCATGCCCTCCTGTAACACCAGTCCGGTCTGTGGCTTCCCCCAATGCAGCACCTGCGGCGGTTCGTGCATCTCGCGGCCGATGCCGTGCCCGCAATACTCGCGCACCACCGAGTAGCCGTTGCGCCGCGCGTGGCGCTCGATCGCATGGCCGACGTCGCCCAGCCTGGCGCCCGGACGCACCGCCTTGATGCCCTTCCACATCGCCTCGTAGGTCACTTGCACCAGCCGCTTGGCCATCGGCGACACCTCGCCGACGAAATAGGTCTTGCTGGAATCGGCGATGAATCCGTTCTTTTCCAGCGTGATGTCGAAGTTGACGATATCGCCGTCCCGCAGGATATCCGTGGCCGACGGCACGCCGTGGCAGACCACGCTGTTGCGGGACGAATTGAGCGCATAGGCGAAGCCGTATTGCCCCTTGCTGGCCGGACGCGCGCTGAGTTCATTGACGATGAAGCTGTCGACCATGTCGTTGACCAGCATGGTCGACATGCCGACCAGGCTAAATTGGTCCAGGTGGCCGAACACGCTGGCCAGCAGCTTGCCCGATTCCGCCATCAAGGCGATTTCCTCCGGCCGCTTGGTCATGCCAGCGCGCTCCTGAACGATTGCGTATCGACGTCGACGCCGACCCCCGCCGCCCGCAGCTCCCCGGCGACGATCTCGTTGAAACTCAGCGTCGGATTCATTTCGCACAGCATGCCGATCTTGATCCAGAACGCCGCCTGCGCGTTGATCGACCGGCAGCCAACACCACTGGCTTTGCGTAGTTGGTCGTGCAGCGTGTCGTCGATGTTTACAATGCCCATGTCTAGTCCTATATACGAAGTGTATATGGATTGTATATGCGGCCAAAGCGCGTGTCCAGCGTGATCGCGCGCGCAAGGGGCGCGGGGCGCCGCATATTACTGCGCCGTCGGCCACGTTTTCGCTCGTTTCCGGTTGTGCGCGCGGCTTCTTTCGACGGAATGTGTCGCCGGGGTGCCGTTAAATTAGATGGGTGGAGCGGGCCCACGCGGGCCCGCCGAAGGCGCGGTTTTTTGGTCCGCTCTCGCCGCCGCTTTTGCCACTTCTAATAACTAAAAAAGGAAATACCCATGAAAAAATCCTTGCCCGCGCTGGCCGCGCTGTGCGTCCTGGCCGGCGCCGCCTCCGCGCAGACCAACAACCAGATTTACGGCATCGTCAACATCGGCCTGACCTATTCGAAATCCGATGTGGCCGCCGCCCGCTGGGGCATCGACAGCGGCGGCTGGTATGCCTCGCGCCTTGGCTTCCGCGGCAGCGAAGACCTGGGCGACGGCATGTCGGCCATCTACCAGCTGGAAAACGGCTTCAGCCCCGATACCGGCACCGCTGGCCAGAGCGGGCGCCTGTTCGGGCGCCACGCGTGGGTGGGGATGAAGGGCGATTTCGGCACGGTGCGCTTCGGCCGCTCCTGGACGCCGGCCTACTTGCTGCTGACGGATGTCATCGATCCGTTCGAGGACGGCCTGTCCGGCGCGGCCGGCGCCTTCTTCGGTCGCAACATCTTCAACGCGATCGACATCCGCATGCAGAACGCGCTGTTCTACACGAAATCGATCGGGCCGGTGAAGGCCGACCTGGCGTATTCGCTGGGCGAGGTCGCCGGTAACACCAAGGCCAACAGCCAGATCAGCGTGTCCTTCACCTATACGGCCGGCGCGCTGAAGGCGGTGCTCGGCTACCAGGACATCAACGACGCCATCGGCACCGGCGCCGCCAAGCTGGCCTTCGTCGGCGGCACCTATGAGTTCGGCGTCGCCAGGCTGCATTTCGGCTTCGACAAGGAGAAGACGGACGCCGCCGGCGTGACCACCGCCGACGCCAACGCCGTGCTGGTCGGCCTCACGATCCCGGTCGGCGCCGGGCGCGTCCTGGCGTCCTACAACCGCCGCAACGACCACACCGCCGCCAACGTGGACATGGCGCAGTACGCGCTCGGCTATACGTACGACATGTCCAAGCGCACCACGCTGTTCACGTCCGTCGGCCACGTCACCCTGGCGAACGGCAACCGCTGCGACTTCGGCATCCGCCACAAGTTCTGATCGGCCAGGCGCGGCGGCGATGCCCGCCGCCGTCCCCCTCCCCCGCAATTGAAAAAGGCGCCGTCGGCGCTAATGTCGTTAAGTTAAGCGGCCATCGGGACCACGTAGGGCGGATTAGCGCAGCGTAATCCGCCAAGCGCCGTCGACGGCTCATGGCGGATCACGGCGTTCCGCCTAATCCGCCCTACGAAAGCGCCTTAACTTAGCGGCATTACGCCGTCGGCGCCTTTTTTTGCTTCAACCAGCCCCGGTTTCCGCTTACGCGAGACCGCCCTGGCACAGGTACTTGGTTTGCAAGTAGTCGTCCAGGCCGTAGCGCGAGCCTTCGCGGCCGTAGCCCGATTCCTTGACGCCGCCGAACGGCGCCGCCTCCGAGGCCAGTGCCCCCTCGTTGATGCCGACCAGGCCGGTTTGCAGCCGTTCCGCCACCCGCGCCACGCGGGCGATGTCGCGCGAATAGAAGTAGGCGGCCAGGCCGAACGGCGTGTTGTTGGCGTGCTCGACGACCTCGTCCTCGCCGGCGAAGTGGAACAACGCGACGACCGGGCCGAAGGTTTCCTCCGAGGCCAGCGCCATGTCGTGGTTGGCCTCGGCGATCACGGTCGGCGCGAAGAAGTTGGGGCCGACGTCGTCCCCCAGCCTTGTTCCGCCGGTCAGCAGCTTGCCGCCGCCGGCCAGCGCGTTTTGCACATGGCTCTCGATCTTGTCCACGGCGCGCGCGTTGATCATCGGCCCGATCTGCGAGTCCTCGCGGGTGGCCGGGCCGACCCGCAGCGCCGCGACGCGGGACACGAGCTTGTCGGCGAACGCCGCGTAGACGGCGTCCTGCACATAGACCCGGTTCGGGCTCACGCAGGTCTGCCCGCCATTGCGGAATTTGGCCGCCATCAAGCCGTCGACCGCCGCGTCCAGGTCGGCGTCGTCGAACACGATGAACGGGGCGTTGCCGCCCAGCTCGAGCGACAGGCGCTTCAACGTGCCCGCCGACTCGTGCGCCAGGTGCTTGCCCACGGCCGTCGAGCCGGTGAAGGTGATCTTGCGCACCCTGAAGTCGGTCAGCCAGGCGCCGACGACCACGTTCACCTTGGCGCGCGACGACGTCACGATATTGAGCACGCCGGCGGGAATGCCGGCCTCCTCGGCCAGCCTGACCAGCGCGAGCGCCGTCAGCGGCGTGTCCTCCGCCGGCTTGGCGACGACGGTACAGCCGGCCGCCAGCGCGGGCGCGATTTTACGGGCGATCATCGCCAGCGGGAAGTTCCACGGCGTGATCGCGGCCACCACGCCCACCGCCTCCTTGGTCACCATCATTTTTTTTCCGCGCGTCTGTTCCGGAATGATGTCGCCGTAGCTTCTGACGGTTTCCTCGGAAAACCATTCCACGTACGAGGCGCCGTAGCCGACCTCGCCGCGCGCCTCGGCCAGCGGCTTGCCCTGTTCGCGCGAGATGATCTTCGCCAGGTCCTCGGTGTTGGCGACGATCAGCGCGTGCCAGCGCTTGAGCAAGCGCGCCCGTTCGCGCGCAGGCCGCGCGCTCCAGTCCGCGAACGCGGCCTGCGCGGCGGCGGTGGCCAGTTGGGCGTCGGCGACGCCGCTGTCCGGCACGCTGGCGAAGGTGGCGCCGGTGGCCGGGTCGGCGACCTCGTAGCGGGCGCCGTCGACGCCGTCGCGCCATTGTCCATCGATGAAATTCTGCGCCTTGAGCAGATCGGTGCGGGTGAGTGTCAGAGACATGGTCATGGTCCTTAAAAGATGCGTGAAGGGAGGCGTTTGCGCGCCCGGGTAAGGGGAAAGACGTCGGTCAGGCCAGCAAGCGGCCGAAGCGCACCACGGTCACGCCGGGCCGCAACTGCCGCAGCGACGGCATGACGAGCACGCAGTTCGGATAAGGGGTCGTCACCGGTTCGCCGTCGCGCCAGCCGATCACGGAACCGGCTTGGGCAAAGGTTTCCAGCCCGGTGTAATTGTCGGCGAAGCGGAAGTCCATGCTGCTGGCGACCACCGGCTCGGTGACGCGCACCACGCGCGTGGCCTGGCCGGCGGCAGGGGGCACCGGCTGCCACGCGGCCGGCAGATCCCGCGCCTCGACGATCCCGTGCAGGACCAGGAAGCGCGCCGACACCGCCAGCGCGACATCGGCCGCCGACGCCTCCCAGTGCTGGCCGCATTCGACCAGCAGGGCGTTCCTGGCGCTGTCCGGATCGCCGAAGCCGGCGTAGTCGCGCATGCGGCATCCTTCCGGATGGCCGGCGTCGCTGATGATCCAGCCGGGCGTGCCGACCTGGCGCGCCAGCGCGATGCCCTTGTCCAGCGGGCCGCACACGGCCAGCGGCGCGCAGCGTTCGTGCATCGAATGCAGGTCGAGCAGCAGGTCGACCGTGTCGAGCAGCGGGCGTAGTTGGCGCGCGCGGCGCAGCTCCGACGAATCGCGCGCGGTGTCGTCGAGCAGGGCCGCCGTCCAGACGCGGTTCAAGTCCTGGTCGACGAAACGCGAGGCGTCCGGACGGGCCGGATCGAAGCGGTGGTAGGCGTCGACGTTGGCGAAGGCCAGCGTCAGGCGCCCCCGGCGCGGACGCACGCCGAAGTCGAGCAAGGCCTTGACGGCGATGGCGCCGCACACCTCGTTGCCATGCGTGAGCGCGGCGATCATCACGTGCGGGCCCGGCACGCCGCTGTCGAAGGTGTAGGCGTAGGGGATGCCGGCGTTGCCGTCGGCGTGGGCGCGGATATCCGGGAAGCTCGCCTCGATCGGATAGTCGGGCGGCGGGCGGGGCGTATCGGACGCGTCGCCGATGTGGTGTGACTGCTTCGTCATGAAGAACCATCCTCGAAGATAAGTTGAAGCGTTCACGCCCGCCGCTGGTGCCGCGGTCGGGGTAACGCCTGCCTTATCTTAGGCCCGGTCCTTCAGTGAAAATGTGCGTAGTGCGCCGGCGAAATCATCGGAAATTGTGTTTTTCGCGCCGGTTCGGCATGTTATGCGGCGGCCGCGCGCCTCACTCGTGCGGGGCGAGCAGCTTCTCGATCGGATAGTGGTTCTTGACGAACGGCGACTGGATCACGATGTAGCTGAAGTATTTCTCGATGTTGATGCTTTGCCGGAGCACATCCTCGGCGATGCTGTGGTAGTGGGATACGCTGCGCGTGACGAACTTGAGCAGGTAGTCGAAGCCGCCGCTGACCAGGTGGCATTCGACGATCTCGTCGATGTTGCGGATCGCCGCCTCGAATTTGGCGAAGTCCTCGCGGCGGTGGTCCGACAAGGTCACCTGGGTGAACACCACCTGCATGTCGCTCAGTTTCTCGAGCTGCAGGTGGGCGCCGTAGCCGGTGATGTAGCCGGCCTTTTCCAGGCGCTTGACCCGGATCAGGCAGGGGCTGGGCGACAGGCCGACGGCGTCGGCCAGATCGACGTTGGCGACCCGGCCGTTGCGCTGCAGGTGGCTGAGGATGCGGATGTCGATCCGGTCCAGCTTGAGTGATTCGGGGATCATCATAATGCGCCAGCCTCCGTGGGATACGTCGATGCCAACTTCCATGTTATCAGGCAATTTCCAATTGGCATAGGGTGATTTCCCGTAGCGGCCTTTATGCTATTTGATGGTTGGTTGATCGTTAACCGACGGCCCGGCGCACGTCGGGTTGATCGAGCACCTCGTCCAGCGTGCGCTTGAGGCGTTCGAACAGCAGCTCGAAGTCGGCCGCCGTGTAGCACAGCGCGGGCGCGAAGCCGAGCACGTTGTCGCCGAAGGCGCGGAACACCACGCGGTTGCGGTAGGCCGCCGCCGCGATGCGTTCGCTGAGCTTGAGCGACGGGTCGAAGCGGGTCTTGCCGGCCTTGTCGGCCACCAGTTCGAGCGCGCCGAGCAGACCGCGGCTGCGCGCCTCCCCCACCAGCGGATGCGCGGTCAGCGCCTGCAAGCCCGCCTCGAAGCGCGGCGCCTGGGCCTGGCCATTGGCGAGCAGGCCGCCCTCGGTGTACAGGCGCAGCACCTCCAGGCCGACGGCGGCGCTGACCGGGTGGGCCGAATAGGTGTGGCCATGGCCGACCGGCACGCCCGGCGCCACGCCATCGGCGATGCCCTGGTAGACCGCGTCCGACATGAGCACCGCGCCCATGGGCGCGTAACCGGCCGTCAAGCCCTTCGCCACCACCATCAGATCCGGTTCCACGTCCTCCGCCTCGCAGGCGAACATCGGGCCGGTGCGGCCGAAGCCGGTGATGACCTCGTCCACGACGAACAGGATGTCCAGTTCGCGGCAGGCGTCGCGCATCGCCTTCAGCCAGCCCTTTGGCGGCACGACCACGCCGCCGGAGCCCTGGATCGGCTCGCAGAAGAACGCCGCCACGTTTTCCTGGCCCAGTTCGCGCACCTTGGCGCGCAGCGCCTCGACCGACGTGCGGATGACCGTCTCGGCATCCGAGCCGGCGGGATTGCGGTAGGGATAAGGCGATGGAATCTTGTGCTGGTTGGGCAGCGGCACGTCGAAATTATGGTGGAACACCGCCAGCGCGGTCAGGCCCGCGCCATGCGAGGACGAGCCGTGATAGCCGCGTTCGACCGAGATGAACTGCTTCTTCCCCGGGCGGCCGGTCGAGTTGTAGAAGTGCGTGATGAAGCGGATCGCGGAATCGTCCGCGTCGGAGCCGCCGAGCGTGAAATACACGTGCCGCAGCGAGGCCGGCGCCAGTTCCACCAGGCGCGCGGCCAGGCGGATCGCCGGCTCGGAGCCATAGTGGAAGTAGCCGGTCGCATACGGCAGCTTGGTCATTTGGTCGGCGGCGGCCTGCACCACGCTGGCCTGGCCGTAGCCGACGTTGACGCACCACAGGCCGGAGAACGCGTCCAGCAATTCAGTGCCGTGGGCGTCGCGCAGGTAGGCGCCGTGTCCCGATTCGAGGATCGTGACACCGCGGTCCTCATGGGCGCGGTAGTTGACGAGGGGGTGGATCAAATGGTCGCGGTCCAGTGCGACGAGGGCCTTGTTTGGCATGACGGAACTCCGTTGTTGTGGGCATGGGCGAACGCGATCGGGCCGACGCGCAGAGCGTTGGTGGGCCGACGCGCCATCGAAGACAGCGACACCATGTTACCCAGAGGGGGCCGGCGTTAGCGCTCGCCGACGGGGCGGAAAATCCTTGGAAATTGCGTATTTGGGAGGCATTCGGCATTTTCTGCTGCGCGCCCGGCGCGGTGCCGGCCCCACGCGGTCCGCCGTGGGTCAGCCGAGCGCCTGGTTGACGATGGCGAACTGCCGGACGACCTCGTCGCGCGGCGGCGCGCCGTTGCGCGCCATGGCCACCACGGTATCGACCTGGGCCAGTCCCGCCTCCGCCAGCCAGGCGCCCAGGCCGCTGTCGCCGGTCACGTCCACGCGCACGAAGGCGCCGGCCTGTGTGCCGGACCAGTACGCGATCAGCGCCTTGGCGCGGTCGCCGTCGGACGCCACCACCGGCCCGATCACCTGGCCACGGCCGAAGCGGCGCAGCAGCGAGAAGCCGACGATGTCGCCATCGCGCTCCAGCACGACCCCCTCGCCCACGCCGACCAGCTCGGTGAGCACGGCGTCGCGCGCCATGCCGGTGGCGCGGTTCGCCAGGGCTATCATCTTCGCGAGGTCGTCCGGTCCGGCCGGCCGCACGCGTTCCCCCGGCGGCACCACCGGGGCGACAGCCGCCATCACGCCCTGGTGCTGGTGGACGGCGCCGGTGGCCGCGAATCCCAGGCTTTCGTACAGCGGCTGGCCGGCGGCGGTGGCGTGCAGCAGCGCGCGGCGCCCGCCCAGCGCCTCCAGCACCAGGTGCATCAGTTTGCGTCCCATGCCCATTCCCTGATGCTGGGGCGACACGATGATCAAGCCCAGCGAGCCATGACGCTCGCCCTGCCTCCAGCACAGCGCCGTGCCGATGACCGCGCCGTCCTGCTCGGCGACGAAGCCGGTGGCCAGCCGGTGGGCGAACCGCCAGTCCTCGAGGCGGTGCGGCCAGCGCACCGCTTGCGACAGCGCGTGCGCGGCGGGCAGGTGGTCCTCGTTCATCGGGCGGTAGGCGATCGCGGCGGCGATGCTTTGGTTGGTCATGGCGGTTTCCTTTACGACGGTGACGGCGAAAATGACGGGACGTGGCCAGCCCCACCGGGGCGCGGTGTCCGATTGGAGGGCGGCGATGAAGTTAGCCGAGCGATTGGCTGAGCAGCGCGAAGCGTGTGACCGCCGGATCGGGCCGGGGCGGCTCGCCGCGCGCCATCGCGTGCACCGTTTCCTCGACCTGGACCAGCCCCATCTCGGTCAGCCAGGGGCTGAGGCCGCTGCTGCCCGGCACGTCGACCCGGACGAACGAGCCCGCGTTCGTGCCGGCCCAGTGGGCGATCAGGGCCTGGGCGCGGACGGCGTCGGGCGCGACGACCGGACCGATCACGTAGCCGTGTCCGAACTTGCGCAGCGCCGCGAAACCGATCAATTCGCCGTAACGGTCGATGCCGACCAGGCTGGCCACGTCCATCAAGTGCTTGATCACGGTGGCGCGAGGCATGCCGACCGCGCGTTTGGACAGTTCGCCAAGCGCGGCCTCGTCGCGCGCGCTGATTGGCCGGATCCGCTCGCCGGCGCCGAGCGACACGAATGGCGTGCGGAAGACGCTGCCCTGGTGCTGGTGGACCAGGCCGGT
>JBDSKP010000541.1:0-3394 GCA_039916925.1 Duganella sp. | reverse complement strand
TACGAAATTTTTCGCGGCGAGATGGTGCCGTGCTTCGAAAAGCCCGAGCGGGCCGACGCGGTGCTGGCGGAGCTGGGCCGGCGCGGCCTTGGACGCATCGTCACGCCGCGGGGCGTGCCGTTGATGTCGCTCGAACGCATCCACACGCCGCGCTACCTGCACTTTCTGCGCACCGCCTGGAGCGAATGGCTGGCGCTCGATCCGGCCAACGCGCAAAAGGACGCCTTCCCCGCCGTCTGGCCGGTGCGCACGCTGCGCGACGACATCGAACCGGATAACTTTTGCGCCAAACTGGGTTTGTATTCGATGGACAGCGGCACGCCGCTGACCGCCGGCACCTGGACCGCCGCCAAGACCGGCGCCGATTGCGCGGTCAACGCCGCGCACGCGCTAAGGCTCGGCGAGCGCGGCGCGTTTGTGCTGAGCCGCCCGCCGGGCCACCACGCGGGCGCCGATTTCTTCGGCGGCTACTGCTTCCTGAACAACGCCGCGCTGGCCGCGCAGCACATGCTCGACGACGGCGCGCGCAAGGTCGCCATCATCGACATCGACTACCACCACGGCAACGGCACGCAGAGCATCTTCTATGGCCGCGACGACGTGTTGTTCGTCTCGATCCATGCCGATCCGCGCAGCGAGTATCCGTTCTATCTGGGGCATGCCGACGAACGCGGCGAAGGCCCGGGCCAGGGTTTTAATATGAATCTGCCGCTGGCGCCGGGCAGCTCGGTGAAGGCCTGGTTCACGGCGCTGGAGACGGCTTGCATCCGGATCGGCGGCTTCGCGCCGGATGCGCTGGTGGTGTCGCTGGGCGTGGACACGTTCGTCGGCGATCCGCTGTCGCGCTTCGCGCTGCAAAGCGCGGACTATCTGAAAGTGGGCGAGCGACTGGCTTACCTGAACTTGCCGACCGCCTTCATCTTCGAAGGCGGCTATGCGGTCAAGGAGCTGGGCACGAATGTCGTCAACGTCCTCGAAGGCTACGAAACGGCGCTATAAGCAAATGCACGAGCCGCCGACGGCGCGCGCATGGCGGATTACGGCGTTCCGCCTAATCCGCCCTACGTGAATCCGTGGTGATGCTGGCCGGGCAGGCCTTACTTTAGCGCCTTGAAGACGTAATCGGTCAGCAGCTTGTCGGTGATCGCGTGCGCCGAGCGCACCTGGAAATTGGTCGTCGTGATGACCGCCACCAGATGCCGCTCCGGCATGACCACCACTTTGTTCCCGCCGTTCCCCTGCATCATGACCGTGCGGTAGGTCTTGCCCTCATGCGGGAAGGCCTTGATCCACCACCAATAACCGTAATCCATGCCGTCGTCGACCCGCACCTGCGGCGCCGTCGACTGCCGCACCCACTCGGCGGAGATGACGCGTTTGCCCCGCCACACCCCACCATCAAGATAGAGCTGGCCAAGCTTGAGCAGATCGCGGCTGCGCAAAGCCAGGCCGCCGCCCGTCATCGCCGTGCCATTCGGCGTGTACTGCCACTCAAGTTTGCTGATGCCCAGTGGGTTGAACAGGGTGCGTTATACATGCTCTCCTCGTTCCCGCGCGAGTACTGGTTCTGATCGTCGCATTCGAGCAGGGAACTCATACTGAGCAAATCTTCGATGGTGATCTTGTCCTTGCGCGGATCGGGATTGCGCACCGGCCGCTTTTCGGGGAAGAAGGCGAAAACCGGCGCGGCCACGCCGGGCAGGCCGCCCTGATCGATCGCAATCCCCACCAGCATGTCGGTCACGCTCCTGGTCACCGATCGGGTGTTGCGCAACCCGGCTTCGCCGTCGGCGTCGAATTAGGCCTCCTAAACCAGCTTGCCGTCACGGGCGATCAGGATGCTGGTGATCTGTTTGAAGTCGCCTTTGCGGACCGCCGCGTCCATCGCTTCGAGCGGCTGCGGATTGAAGCCTGCGGCCGATGGCGTGGTGGGGCTCCATTCTTCGGCGGCCATAGGGGACATCGTCACGCCCGCCAACATCAAGAAAACAAGAGTTCCGCGCATAAGCCCACCCGTCGTTGAAATCGATGATAGGCGGCGATCACAGAGCCGCTGTCCGTCACTCAGTATACATCGCGGCGATAGCGGCCCGTCTCGATCAGATCGTCGAGCGCGGCGCGGCCGATGATTTCCTCCAGCGCCGCTTCGACGCCGCCGGCCATGCCTTGCAGGCTGCCGCAGATATACAGCACCGCGCCGTCGGCGATCCAGGCGCGCAAGGCGTCGGCTTTGACCCGCATGCGGTCCTGCACATATTCGCCGCCGGCGACATCGCGCGAAAACACCAGATCGAGCTCCGGCAGGAAGCCACGCTCGCGGTAATCGCGGATTTCGTCGGCGCAGATGCCGTCGAATTCGCGCTGACGCTCGCCGAAGATCAACCAGTTGCGGCGCACGCCTTCGCGCACACGCGCGCGCAGGTGCGAACGCAGGCCGGCCATGCCGGAGCCGTTGCCGATGTAAATGCCAGGCAGCGGCTGCGGATGCGCGTCGAACGAGGGATTGGCCACCAGCCGCATGCGCACTTCATCGCCCGGCGACGCCTGGTCCGTCAGCCAGCCGGATGCCAGCCCCATGCCCTGCTGGTGCGTCACTTGCCGCACCAGCAGCTGCATGCCGCCGTCCGACGGCAGCGAGGCGAGCGAGTAGCGGCGCGGGGCGATGGCCTGGAGCCGCTCTTCGCCGGCGCCGGCCGGCGCGTAGTGGCCCGGCCAGATGTCGACCAGCGCGCCCGGCCGCCAGTTGGCGACGGCGTCGGCACCGTCCGCGCACAGCGTGATTTCATACAGCCCCCCGCCGATGCTGCCCGGATTGAGCAGTTCGCGCTCCATCAGCCGCCAGCGGGTGTACTCCGACTCCGGCACCACCATAGCCTCCGACAGCGATACCTCGGCCGGGTCGCCGCCGATCAGCTCACGCAAGGCGTGCGACCAGCGCGCCAGCGCACCGGCGTCGCCGTTGTCGACTTCGATGATCGGATGCAGCGGCCGCGCGCCCATCACGCGCAGGCGCTGGTCCAGCGTCTGGCCGAAGCCGCAGAACTGCGCGTAATTACGGTCGCCCAGCGCCAGCACGGCGTACTGCATATGCGCCAGCTCCTCCGCCGCCGTTTGCAGCAGGCGGCTGAAGCGGCGCGCGGCGTCCGGCGGTTCGCCCTCGCCGAAGCTACTGGCGACGAACAGCGCGCGGCGGTATTTGCCCAGCTGCGGCGGCGTCAGTTTTTCCAGCGAGTGCACGTGGACCGGCACGCCGGCCTTCTGCAAGGCCGCCGCGCTTTGCAGCGCCAGACGCTCGGCCTGGCCTGTCTGGCTGGCGTAGGCCATCAACACCGGATCGAGCCCGCCGTCGGCGCCGCCCGCGCCGGCGGCGAAGCGCGCGCGCTCCGCCCGCGCC
>JBDSKP010000540.1:0-3064 GCA_039916925.1 Duganella sp. | reverse complement strand
TCCGACGCCGCCCGCAGGCTCCACGAGTACGACCAGTCCTTGGTCAGGTCCTGCTTGTGGGTCGACCTGACGGTCCAGCGGTCGGTCGAGCCGCCCGGTGTGTCCGGCACGTATTTCTTGTCGTGCGGCAGGTACTCGGCGTAGGTGTCGCCCTGGTACAGGCCGTCCTCGGTCTCGCCCAGGTAGCGGGCGTGGGCGCCGAGCTGGAAGCCGCGCTGCGTGATGATCTTCGGAAACAAGGTCAGGTCGCGGTTGGGCGCGATGTTGAAGTAGTACGGCACCACCAGTTCGGGGCCGGTGCGCGAACCGACGCCCGGCGTCGGCGAGAGCCAGCCGGAGCGGCGCGCGCCCGACAGCGAGAACGACAGCGCCGGCATGCCCAGGATCGGCACGTCCTTGAAGTAGACCACGGTCTGGCCGGCGGTGCCGACGTCGCGCCCGGAGTCGAGGTTGAGCGTGTTCGAGCGCAGGTACCAGTCCGGGTTGGCGCCCTCGCAGGTGCTGTAGGTGCCGTTGAGCACCAGCGCCTCGTCCTCGTTGAGGAAGTTGATGCGCTCGGCCTTGCCCTGGGCGTTGTTGGCCTCCATCCGGTAGGTCGGGCTGAGCATGTAGCCCTTGCCGGTGTCCATGTTCAGCTTGAGCTCGGTGCCGGTGTAATAATCGCCGTAGCGCCAGATCTTGACGTCGCCCTTGGCCTCGACCTCGTTCTCGACCTGGCGGTAGCACGCGTAGTCGGACTGGACCTTGGTCTTGTCCTTGATGATCTCGGCATTGCGATCGAGCGTGATCTCGCGCTCCGGGCGCCCGCCGATGTCCTCGGCCATGACGGTGGTGACGGCGTTCGGGTCCTCCACGCGCGGCGCGCGCGCCTTCGGCGGCGTGCCCTGCGCGTAGGCGTACGGCGGGACCGCCGACACGGTGACGATGGCGGTCAGGGCATACGCCCAGCGGTGCGAAGTGGGGGGGGCCAGTAGCCAGCGCATGCAGCTCATGAAAAGAAGGGAGGAAACACCATGAAAGGCGATTTTTTGATTTGAATCCCTTATTATATGGGAATCTTCACCTTACGCCGGTTTCCACGGTTCGCTTAATGTCTTTATTACAGAATTTAACTTCAGATACATCTGGAGCAACCCCGGCCGCCGCCGGGGCCGCAGTCGCCACCGATGCGCGCCTGGCCGCGCTGACGGCGTGGCTGGCCACGTTGGATGTGGTCGATGTGACAACCGCCCGTCCGGCCTCGGCCGACGCCAGCTTCCGCCGCTACTTCCGCGTCGACGTGCTGCCGCAGCACCGGGCGTCGCTCGGCGCCACCCTGATCGTCATGGACGCGCCGCCGGAGCGCGAAAACGTGCTGGCTTTCGTCAAGGTTGACGAAATGCTCACGCATGCCGGCGTCACGGTGCCGCGCATCGTCGCCACCGACTACGAGCGCGGCTTCATGCTGATGTCCGACCTGGGCGTGACGACCTACCTGCAGGTGCTCGACCACGACAACGCCTCGACCATGTACGCCGAGGCGCTCGAGGCGCTGGTGCGGTTCCAGGCCACCAGCGCGCCGGACGTGTTGCCCGAGTACGACCGCGCCTTCCTGCTGCGCGAGCTCAACCTGTTCCCCGAGTGGTACATCGGCAAGCACCTGGGCGCGACCCTGACCGACAAGCAGAATGCCGAGCTGCGGGGCGTGTTCGACGCCATCCTGGCCAACGTCACGGCGCAGCAGCAAGTCTATGTGCACCGCGACTTCCACTCGCGCAACCTGATGTGGATGGACGCCGGCAACCCGGGCGTGCTCGACTTCCAGGACGCGCTGTACGGCCCGGTCACCTACGACCTGGCCTCGCTGCTGCGCGACGCCTACGTGCAATGGGACGAGGAACTGGTGCTGGACTGGGCGATCCGCTACTGGCAGCACGCCAAGTCGGCCGGCTTGCCGGTCAACAAGGACATCGACGCCTTCTACCAGGACTTCGAATACATGGGCCTGCAGCGCCACCTGAAGATCCTTGGCATCTTCAGTCGCCTGCACCACCGCGACGGCAAGGACCAGTACCTGGGCGACCTGCCGACGGTGCTCGACTACGTGCGCAAGACGGCCGGCCGCTACAAGGACCTCAAACCGCTGCTGCGCCTGCTCGACGCCCTCGAGGACAAGCAGCCGCAAGTCGGCTACACGTTCTGATGACGGGGTGCCTATGAAAGCGATGATCTTCGCCGCCGGCCGCGGCGAGCGCATGCGTCCGCTGACCGACACCTGCCCCAAGCCGCTGCTCAAGGTGCGCGGCCGGCCGCTGATCGTCTGGCACATCGTCAACCTGGTGCGCGCCGGCATCACCGAGATCGTCATCAACACCGCCCACCTGGGCGACGTCATCGAGCGCACGCTGGGCGACGGCGCCCAGTTCGGCGCCAGGTTGCTGTACTCGCGCGAGGAGACGGCGCTGGAGACGGCCGGCGGCATCGCCACCGCGCGCCACCTGCTCGGCGAGGAACCGTTCGTGGCCGTCTCGGGCGACATCTACTGCCCGTACTTCGACTTCGAGCAGGTCAAGGACGTGCTCAAGGACGAGGACATGTGGGGCAAGCCCTACCCGGCCGACCGGCGCGACGTCTGCTGGCTATACCTGGTGCCCAATCCCGACTTCCATCCGGAGGGCGACTTCGGCCTGACGATGTATACACTGACCAAGGACACCATGGACGGCGCGCCGAAGTGGACCTTCGGCAATATCGGCGTCTACCGGCCCGACATGTTCGACGCCATCGCGCCCGGCCAGCACGCCAAGCTGGGACCGCTGATCCGCACGTACATCGACACCAGGCAGGTCGGCGGCGAAGTCTACGAGGGCGAGTGGCACAACGTCGGCACCGTCGAGCAGCTGGAAAAGCTCAACGCGCCGCTGGCGTCGATGGCGCCGGGCGCCAGGGGGCCGCGCTGATGGCGGCCGGGATGGGGAGCTACGCCGGGCGCCGCGCGCGCGTGCTGGCGGCGATGCCGGCCGGCGCGGTGGCCGTGCTGGGCACCGCGCCCGAAGTGGCGCGCAACAGCGACAGCGACTACCCG
>JBDSKP010000539.1:0-2427 GCA_039916925.1 Duganella sp. | reverse complement strand
GCGCACGCCGGCTTGCTGGGCGTGGTCGGCGCCGACGAGGCGGGGACCGAGGTCGAACAGCTGCTGCAAGGCGGCGGCATCCACAGCTACCTGAAACGCGACGACGCCATCTCCACCATCATCAAGTTGCGCGTGATCGGCCGCCAGCAGCAGATGGTGCGCATCGATTTCGAGGAAGCTCCGACCGACACCGTGCTGCGCGACAAACTGCTGCAGTTCAAGGCGCTGCTGGCCGACTACGACGTCATCGTGCTGTCGGACTACGCCAAGGGCAGCCTGGTGAACGTGGCCGACATGATCGCCTCGGCGCGCGCCGCGGGCAAGGTGGTAATGGTCGATCCGAAGGGCGACGACTTCTCGCGCTACGCCGGCGCCACGGTGCTCACGCCGAACAAGTCGGAGATGAAGCGCATCGTCGGCAGCTGGAACAGCGAAGAGCAGTTGACGGCCAAGGCCCAGCAGCTGCGCGCGGAACTGAAGCTCGACGCCTTGCTGTTGACGCGCTCGGAGGAGGGCATGACCTTGTACACCGAGAACGACCAGTTCCACATGCCGGCGCAGGCGCGCGAAGTGTTCGACGTCTCGGGCGCCGGCGACACCGTCATCGCCACGATGGCCTGCATGCTGGGCGCGGGCGCCGGCTGGAACGAAGCGGTGCAGACGGCCAACCGCGCCGGCGGCATCGTCGTGGGCAAGCTGGGCACCGCGACGGTCACGCGCGAAGAACTCTTCGACGCAGCGAGCTGAACCATGGTTGCACGTAGGGCGGATTAGCGAAGCGTAATCCGCCAATGCGTGCGTTACGTCGACGCATGCATGGCGGATTACGCTTCGCTAATCCGCCCTACGAACCCGGCATTGATAAATGTCATAAGAACAGCGTCAACCGTCGTTGTCCCGGGCCCGTTAAGGGCATTCAAGGCGCGACTTCCGCCCTTGCTAGAGACCAACCACGGAGACAGACATGTTCAAAAAACTACTGCTGGGCATTGCGACGCTGGCCGCGACCATGAGCTTTGCGTTCGCACAAGTGGATGTCAACAAGGCCGACGCGGCCGCGCTTGATTCGATCAAGGGCATCGGCCCGGCCAAATCCACCGCCATCCTCGAAGAACGAAAAAAGGGCGAGTTCAAGGACTGGGCCGATTTTGAGCACCGCGTCAAAGGCATCGGCGGCAAGAACGCCGCCAAGCTGTCGGAGGCCGGCCTGCAAGTGAACGGCAAGTCGAAAGAGGGCGCCGCGCCCACCGCCGCCGCCGCCAAGCCGAAGGCTGACAAAGCCGCCGCCAAAGCGGCAGCCACGCCGGCACCCGCGGGCAAATAAGTCCGTGGTACGCGCCAAAGCCCGCAGCCTCCCACGCCGCGGGCTTTGGCGTTTTTATGTCTGATAAGATAGTGCGACATTTTGATTGGAGCACGCACATGTCGCCGCTGAAGATTTCCAGAATACTCCACGCGGGCTACGTCTTCGAGTACGAAGGCACACAGATACTGTTCGATCCGATCTTCGAAAACCCGTTCAGCCGCAACTGCCACGCCTTTCCCGCCGTGCGCTTCGATGAGGCGCGGATCAGGAAGCTGACGCCGGACGCGGTGTTCATCTCGCACTTCCACGACGACCACTGTTCGATGGAGAGCCTGGAGCTGCTGCCGCGTACCACGCCGATTTACCTTTACTGCCTGTTCGACGAACTGTTCGCGATGATACGGGAGCTGGGCTTCGCCGACGTGCGGGCGTTGGCGGTGGACGTGCCGGTGCTGGTCGGCGCGATCGAAGTCATTCCGCGCCGGGCGCTCGATGCCGATGTGGATTCGATGTTCCACATCCGCGCCGGCGGATTGAATGTGCTGAACGTCGTCGACTCATGGATGGACCCGGAAACGCTGGAGCAACTGACCGCCTTCGCCCCGTGGGACATGGTGCTGTGGCCCTTCCAGACGATGCGCGAGATCGACGTGATCGCGCCGTCGCGCGCGGAGGGCGGCCAGCCGGAGCTGCCGGAGGAGTGGCCGGAGCAGCTGCGCGCCCTCAATCCCCGTTACGTCGTCCCCAGCTCCTGCCAGTTCGTGCAGGAGCCGTGGTCCTGGTACAACCACGCGCTGTTCCCGATCACCTACAAGCAGTTCGAGCGCGAGGTGGGCGCCTGGCTGCCGGATGCGCGCGTTGTCCGCCTCAATCCCTCGGTCGCGATGGAGTTGACGCCGCAAGCGCTGACGCCCGCCGCGCCGCTGCCGTGGGTGCTGCCGGTCGGCGAGCAGGACGTCGATTATCAATATGACGCCGGCATCACGCCGCCGCCGACTTCCGAAATCGCCAGTCACTTCGCGCCGCTGACGGACGAGCAAACCGCGCTGGTGCTGGACTACTGCGGCGCGGGCCTGATCGACAAATACCAGGAGATGGAGCTGCCGCCGGATAGCTATTTC
>JBDSKP010000538.1:0-4613 GCA_039916925.1 Duganella sp. | reverse complement strand
GATTACGGCGTTCCGCCTAATCCGCCCTACGTGTCTCCGTGTCTCCGTGGTCTTTTCAAATTGCTCGCCCATCGTAATGATTTACCGGGATCGCGGCCAGGTCGATGCCTTCGATGCAACGCGCGTTGATGGCCGCTATCGCGTCGCCCGCAGGGCTGACCCCCTCGCTGTACGGCGCCACGCCGCAGTTCGGACAAAAGCGATGCGTGATCACATGCTTGTTGAACAGATAGGTCGACGCATTTTCCTCCGGCGTCTGCAAACGCATGGCGCCGCGCGGCACGAACCACAGCAACGAGCCTTTGCGCTGGCATATCGAGCAATTGCACGAGGTGACCGACTCGATCTCGCCGTCGGCTTCGAACTTCACGCGGCCGCAATGGCAGCTTCCCTGGTATGTCATGTCATGCCTCCTGTTGTTCAGTTTGAAGAAACCCGTCCAGGCTGGCGAAGAACTCCGGCCAGCCGCGTTCATGATTGATGCGCCCCTGCTCATTGAAGAAGCGGTCGTGCACGAACAGCAGTTGCGTCCCGCCGGCCACCGGCGTCAGCGTGATGCTGACCCGCGACACCCGCTCCGGCATGGTTTTCCACGACCACGTGAACACCAGCCGGCTGTACGGTTCGACTTCCTGGTAATGTCCCAACGCCTCATGCGCCTCGCCGTCGTGGCCGCTGAACGCGATGCGGTAATGGCCGCCCACGCGCAGGTCGATCACGGCCTCGGTCGGCATCGGGGTCTTGCCGGGACCGAACCACTGGCTCAGCGCTTGCGGGTCGGTCCACGCGCGCCAGACTTTGTCGGCGGCGACGGGGTAGTGTCGGGTGATGCGGACCTGGCCGGATTCTTGTCCGCTTCCTGTTTCTGTTCCTTGCATGGCGTCAGTTCCTCCTGGTGATAGAGATAGCGTCCGAGCGCGTCGAGCTGCCCGGTCCAATACTGCTCGTAACGCGCGATCCACTGCGCCGCCTCGCGCATCGGCGCGGCCTCGAGTTGACAGCTCACCACGCGTCCTTCCTTCGAGCGCGCGATCAGCCCGGCCGCCTCCAGTACCGCCACATGCTTCATGAAGCCGGGCAGCGACATGTCGTACCCGCTCGCCAGCTCGCTGATGCTGCGGCTGCCGCTTTCCAGCTGCGCCAGCACGCCGCGCCGCGTGGCGTCGGAAAGCGCCGCGAACACGAGGTCGAGGTGGGGGTCTTTATAGTTAACCATATGGTATAGTATTGGCCGAAGCGGTGGCCTTGTCAAGCAGGACCGCCAAATTTATTTAGCCAACGATGGCTTGCCACACCAGCCAGGCGTTGGCGCAGGAGATCACCGCGAACAGGAACCACGCCAGCACGGTGGTCCACCAGGCGTTGACGAACCCGCCCATGACGCGGCGCTGCGACGTCAGGCTGATCAGCGGATACATGGCGAACGGCAGTTGCATGCTCAGCACCACCTGGCTGAGCACCAGCAGCTTGCCGACCGAATGCTCGCCCAAGGTCAGCACGCCGATCATGGCCGGGACCAGCGCCAGCCCGCGCGTGATGGCGCGCCGCTGCCAGCACGGGATCTTCATCTTCAAAAAACCTTCCATGATCACCTGGCCGGCGATGGTGCCGGTGAAGGTGGAGCTTTGCCCGGACGCCAGCAGCGCCAGCGCGAACAAGGTCGCCGCCAGCGCCGTGCCTGCCACGGGCGCGAGCAGCAGGTAGGCGTCGTCGATGTCGAGCACGCGCATGTTGCCCGGCTCGTGGAAGGCGGCCGCCGCCAGCACCAGGATGGAGCCGTTGATCAGCAACGCCAGCAGCAGCGAGACGATGGTGTCGATGCGCGACAGGCCGATCGCCTCGCGCTTGGCGGCGTCGTGGCGCGACACCACGCGCGTTTGCACCACCGACGAGTGCAGGTACAGATTGTGCGGCATCACCGTCGCGCCCAGGATGCCGATCGCCAGGTACAACGGCTCGCGCTCGGACAAGGTCGCCAGCGACGGCACCAGTCCGGCCATCACGGCGCTCCAGTCGGGTTTGACGAAAATGAGTTCGGCGAACAGGCAGGTGGCCACCGTCAGGATCAGCGCCAGCACGATGGCCTCGATCTGGCGGAAGCCCTTGCCCTTCAGGCCCAGCACCAGCAGCGTGTCGAGCGCGGTCAGCGCGACGCCGACCGGCAGCGACACGCCCATCAGCAGCTTGAACGCCAGCGCGCAGCCGAGCACCTCGGCCAGGTCGCAGGCGACGATGGAAATCTCGGCGAAGCCCCACAAGGTCTTGGCCACCGCCGGCCGGTACTGCTGGCGGCAATGCACGGCCAGGTCCTTGCCGGTGACGATGCCCAGCCGCATGCTCAGGCATTGCAGCACGATCGCAGCCAGGCTCGACAGGACGACCACGAACAGCAGCTGATAGCCGAACTGCGAGCCGCCCTGGATCGCCGTGGCCCAGTTGCCCGGGTCCATGTAGCCGACCGACACCAGCAGGCCGGGGCCGGCGAAACGCAGCACTTTTTTCCAGAACGGATCGCCCTGGGGCACCTCGATGGTGCCGGCCACCTCGGATGGGCAGAACGGCGCGGTGGCGGTGGTGGGCAGCTTGAAGGGGAGGGTGAACATGGGCATCCTGATAATTGATGCCCAAATTTTACTTGAGTTGACGCAACATCGTCCCTGTCCCGTATGCCTTGCCCGGGACGGGACGGTGGTCGGCGGCGGCTTATTGGCCGGCGTCGTTGGCGGCTTCGTCGCCGTGGCACTTCTTATACTTCTTGCCGCTGCCGCAAGGGCAGTCGTCGTTGCGGCCCACTTTCGGCTCCTCGCGCTTGACGGTGGCCACCGGCGCCTTGCGGCGCGGCACCCAGAACTTGTAGATCAGCGGCAGGTTCGCCTCCAGGTCCTGGGCCAGCTTGTGGGCCTTGACCGGATCTTCGACCAGCGGCAGTTCCTCTTCCTCGATCTCGTCGGCGCCCAGCAGGTAGATCGGCTTCATCAGCTCCTGCACGTCCGAGTCCCAGATCTCCTGCCACGAGCCCGGGCGCAGCTCCATGCCTTCCCAGAAGCCCCAGCACCACGCCTCGGCGTCGATCAGGGTCTGGCCTTCGTGCTCGTGTTCGACGAACAGCGGCTCGAACTCCTTGGGCGCCACCTCGAACGTCACCAGCACCTCGTTCATGAAGCGCATGATCAGGTTGAGAATGCGTTCCTCTTCCTTCGGGTTCTTGAATTTGGGGACGTCGGCTTCTTCCTGGCCCCACACGCGCTTGAGCCACTCGGCCGGCATGATGGTTTCCGGGCCGATGGCGATGGCGGTCAGGTAACCGTGCAGCATGTCCATCGTCATCGCGTCCTCGGGGCTGCGCTCCGATAACAGGAAATTGTCTAATTCGTCGAATTCTTTGTCGCTCAGTGGCTGGTCGAGTTGCATGGCTTGCTCTTTTTCTTGGATTGAAGGCGACAGTATACACGCCGCGCCCCGTACAATGCGGGGATGAACCAAGATAACCAAGATCAGCTGGACGACGAAGAGGAAGACGCCCGCGCCGCCGCGCTGGCCGCCGCCATGGCCGAGCCGCAGGGCGCCGCCGATGTGGACGACGGCGACGCCCCGGCGCCCGTGCCGCACCCGTATTCCGCCCTCAATCCCGAATGCGTGCTCGACGCGCTCGACAGCATCGGCCTGCGCGGCGACGGCCGCCTGCTGGGCCTGAACAGCTACGAAAACCGGGTCTACCAGGTCGGCATCGAGGACGCGCCGCCGCTGGTGGTCAAGTTTTACCGGCCCGGACGCTGGAGCGACGCCGCCATCCTCGAGGAGCATGCCTTCACCGAGGAGCTGGCCGCGCGCGAGATCCCGGTGGTGCCGGCGCTGGCGCTGGAGGGCCGCACGCTGCATCATTTCAACGGCTTCCGCTTCGCCGTCTTCACCCGCCACGGCGGCCGCGCGCCCGAGCTGAGCGACCCGTCGGTGCTGGAGTGGACCGGGCGCTTCATCGCCCGCATCCACGCGGTCGGCGCGGTCGAGCCGTATCTGGAGCGGCCGGCGCTCGACATCGCCACGTTCGGCACCGAGCCGTGCGAATTCTTGCAAACCAATCAATTCATTCCACCGGACCTGGTGGAAGCGTATGCCAGCGTCGCGCAACAGGCGCTTGACGGTGTGCGGCGCTCGTACGACAGGGCGGGGGAGTTGCCGCAACTGCGACTGCACGGCGATTGCCACGGCGGCAACGTGCTGTGGACCGATGCCGGGCCGCACTTCGTCGACTTCGACGACAGCCGCATGGGGCCGGCGATCCAGGACTTGTGGATGATGTTGTCCGGCGACCGGGGCGAGCAGGTGCGGCAGATGAGCGACATCCTGGCCGGTTACGAGGACTTCTGCGAATTCAACCCGCGCCAGCTGCATTTGGTCGAAGCGCTGCGCACTTTGCGGCTGATCCACTACTCGGCATGGCTGGCGCGGCGCTGGGACGACCCGGCGTTCCCTGTCGCCTTCCCGTGGTTTAACACACAACGTTACTGGCAAGACCGCATCCTCGAGCTGCGCGAGCAGGTGGCGTTGATGAACGAGCCGCCGTTGCCTGTTTAATACGTCACCTCAACCCGTCAACCACGCCGCCGTGCCGC
>JBDSKP010000537.1:0-9370 GCA_039916925.1 Duganella sp. | reverse complement strand
CGCCCGCCTGCGCGTGGCCACCAAGTTCGTCCAGACCGCGCGCGAACACTTCGCCGCCAAGGGCGTGCACGTCGACCTGATCAAGCTTTACGGCTCGATGGAGCTGGCGCCGCTGGTCGGCCTGTCGGACGCCATCGTCGACGTGGTCAGCACCGGCAACACGCTGCGCGCCAACGACCTGGTCGAAGTCGAAGCCATCATGGACATCTCGTCGCGCCTGATCGTCAACCAGGCCGCGTTAAAGCTCAAGCGCGAGCGTCTGCAACCGATCATCGAAGCGTTCGAACGCGCCTCCAAGAAGTAACCACGGATTCCATCATGCCGATTCAAATCACCAAGCTCGATTCCACCCAAGCCGATTTCAAAAAGTCACTGGACAACCTGCTGGCGTTTGAAGCGAGCGCCGACGAAGCCATCGAACGTTCGGTGGCCGACATCCTGGCCGACGTCAAGCGGCGCGGCGACGCGGCCGTGCTGGAATACACCAACCGTTTCGACCGGATTCCGGACGGCGGCGCCGCCGGCATGGAAGCTTTCGACATTCCGGAAAGCGAACTGCAGGCCGCGTTGGCCGCGATTCCGGCCGCGCAGCGCGAGGCGCTGCAGGTGGCCGCCCAGCGCATCCGCGCGTTCCACGAGCGCCAGAAGCAGGAGCTGCAAGGCTTCACCTACACCGAGCCCGATGGCACGGTGCTGGGCCAGAAAATCACCCCGCTCGACCGCGTCGGCATCTACGTCCCGGGCGGCAAGGCCGCCTATCCGTCGTCGGTGCTGATGAACGCGATCCCGGCGCACGTGGCCGGCGTGCGCCAGATCATCATGGTGGTGCCGACCCCGGATGGCGTGAAGAACCAGATGGTGCTGGCCGCCGCCGCCATCGCCGGCGTCACCCGCGTGATCACCATCGGCGGCGCGCAGGCGGTCGGCGCGCTGGCCCACGGCACCGAAACCATCCAACCGGTCGACAAGATCGTCGGCCCCGGCAACGCTTACGTGGCCGCCGCCAAGCGCCGCGTGTTCGGCATCGTCGGCATCGACATGATCGCCGGCCCGTCGGAGATCCTGATCGTCTGCGACGGCACCACCGATCCGGACTGGGTGGCGATGGACCTGTTCTCGCAGGCCGAGCACGACGAGCTGGCGCAGGCCATCATGCTGTGCCCCGACGCCGACTACATCGCGCGCGTGGAAGAGAGCATCAACCGGCTGCTGCCGACGATGCCGCGCCACGAGACCATCCGCACCTCGCTGACCGACCGCGGCGCGCTGGTCAAGGTGCGCGACATGGACGAGGCCTGCGACATCGCCAACAGCATCGCCGCCGAGCACCTGGAAATCTCGGCCGAGAACCCGCAACAGTGGGCCGACAAGATCCGCCACGCCGGCGCCATGTTCCTGGGCCGTTTCTCGTCCGAGTCGCTGGGCGACTACTGCTGCGGCCCGAACCACGTGCTGCCGACGTCGCGCACGGCGCGCTTCTCGTCGCCGCTGGGCGTGTACGATTTCCAGAAGCGCTCGTCGGTCATCATGGTCAGCGAGGCCGGCGCGCAGACGCTGGGCAAGGTCGCGGCCGAACTGGCCTACGGCGAAGGCTTGCAGGCGCACGCCCGCAGCGCCGAACTGCGTTTGAAGACGCCGCGATGACCGAGGCCTGGATCAACCAGGTGTTCTGCGAGGATGCGCTGGCCGGCCTGGCGCGCATTCCGGACGGTTCCATCGATTTGATCCTGACCGATCCGCCCTACAACCTGGGCAAGGACTACGGCAACGACTCCGACACGCAGACGGTGGAGGACTACCTGCGCTGGACCGAGCAGTGGATCGACGCCGCGCTGCCCAAGCTCAAGCCCAACGGCAGCCTGTATATCTTCCTGACCTGGCGCTTTTCGCCGGAGATCTTCGTGCTGCTGAAAAAGCGCATGACGATGATGAACGAGATTATCTGGGACCGCCGGGTGCCGTCGATGGGCGGCAGCGTGCGCAGCTACACGTCGGTGCACGACACGATCGGCTTCTTCGTGCGCCGCAAGGACTACTACTTCGATCTGGACGCGGTGCGCATCCCGTACGACGCCGAGACCAAGAAAGCGCGTTCGCGCTCGATCTTCGTCGGCGCCAAGTGGCTGGAAATCGGCTACAACCCCAAGGATTTGTGGAGCGTGTCGCGCCTGCACCGCGAGCATCCCGAGCGCGCCGACCATCCGACGCAAAAGCCGCTGGAGATCATCGAGCGCATGGTCAAGGCCTCGTGCCCGCCCGGCGGCGTGGTGCTGGACCTGTTCATGGGCAGCGGCACGACGGCGATCGCCGCCAAACGCTGCGGGCGCGATTTCGTCGGCTTCGAGTTGAACGCCGATTATTGCGCCATCATCGCCGAACGCCTCGCCGCGCTGGATGCGCCGCCGCCCGAAAAGAGGAAGGCCGTCCCCCGCACCGGTAAAAAACCCGCGGTCAAACGCACCGCCACCACCTAGGAGCCCACGTAAGATGTCTTCCATCGACACCCTGATCAACAACACCATCCGTTCCGATGTGCGCGCCGTAGCCGGCTACCACGTCGCCGACGCGAGCGGTTTTATCAAGCTGGATGCGATGGAGAACCCTTACCACCTGCCGCAGCATCTGACGCGCGAACTGGCCCGGCGCCTGGCCGACGTCACCCTGAACCGCTATCCGGTCGCCTCCTACGAAAGCACCAAGGAACGCATCCGCGCCAAGCTGGGCATCCCGGCCGGTTACGACGTCATGCTGGGCAACGGCTCGGACGAACTGATTTCGATCCTGTGCATGGCCTGCGCGCGGCGGGACCGGCGCGCCGTCGCCATCTCGCCGACGCCGTCGTTCGTCATGTATGCGCGCTCGACCAGGTTCGCCGGCATGGATTATGTCGGCGTGTCGGTCAAGGCCGACCTGACGCTCGACATGCCGGCCATGCTGGCGGCGATCGAAAAGCACAAGCCGGCGCTGGTGTTCCTGTCGTACCCGAACAACCCGACCGGCAACCTGTTTTCGGACGACGATATCGTCGCCATCATCAAGGCGTTGGATGGCTTCGGCCTGGCCGTGGTCGACGAGGCCTACGAGCCGTTCGCCCAGCAAACCTTCATGCACCGCCTGCCGGAGTTCGACAATCTGATCGTCATGCGCACGGTGTCCAAGCTCGGTCTGGCCGGCATCCGCCTCGGCTACATGTCCGCCGCGCCCAAATTGCTGGAGCAATTCGACAAAGTGCGGCCTCCTTACAACATCAACGTGCTGACGCAGACGGCGGCCGAATTCGCGCTCGACCATCTGGCGGTGCTGGACCAGCAGGCGGCCGCTTTGCGCGCCGCACGGACCGATCTGATGGCCGCGCTGGCCGCTCTGCCCGGGGTCGAGGTGTTTCCGTCGGCGGCGAATTTTATCTTGATTCGGGTGCCAAATGCCGATGATGCCTATGCGAAACTACTGTCCCGCAAGGTATTAATCAAAAATATGAGTAAAATGGATACCGTGATGGCCAATTGTTTACGTGTCACGGTCAGCACACCGGAAGAGAATGCCGCCTTCCTGGATGCCCTGTCGGCATCCCTTGCACCGCTTTTAGCTTAACGCTTGCAGCTTAAATCACCGCCACCGAGTCCTTCATGAACCGCACCGCAGAAATCATCCGCAACACCAACGAGACGCAAGTCCGCGTTTCCATCAATCTCGATGGCACCGGCAAGCAAAAGCTGAACACCGGCGTGCCCTTCCTCGACCATATGCTGGACCAGATCGCCCGCCACGGCCTGTTCGACCTCGACGTCGAAGCCACCGGCGACATCCACATCGACAACCACCACACGGTGGAGGACGTCGGCATCACCCTCGGCATGGCCGTGGCCAAGGCCATCGGCGACCGCAAGGGCATCGTGCGCTACGGCCACTCGTACGTGCCGCTGGACGAGGCGCTGTCGCGCGTGGTGCTCGATTTCTCCGGCCGTCCTGGCATCGAATACCATATTCCGTTCACGCGCGCGATGATCGGCACCTTCGACGTCGACCTGACGCTGGAATTCTTCCGCGGCTTCGTCAACCACGCGCTGGTCACGCTGCACATCGATAACCTGCGCGGCACCAACGCCCACCATCAATGCGAAACCGTGTTCAAGGCCTTCGGCCGCGCGCTGCGCATGGCGTCCGAGCTGGACCCGCGCGCCGCCGGCACCATTCCTTCGACCAAGGGCAGCCTGTAAGGCTTAGCGAACCACCTACTCATTATGAAAAAAATTGTCGTAGTTGATTACGGTATGGGTAATCTGCGTTCGGTCGCGCAAGCGCTGCGCGCCGTCGCCCCGGAGGCCAACGTCCTGATCTCGGGTGAAGTGGCCGATATCGAAAGCGCCGACCGCATCGTGCTGCCGGGCCAGGGCGCGATGCCGGACTGCATGCGCAGCCTGCGCGAATCCGGCGTGCAGGAGGCGCTGATGGTGGCCGCCCGCAACAAGCCGCTGCTGGGCGTGTGCATCGGCGAGCAGATGCTGTTCGACGGCAGCGAGGAGGGCGACGCCGCCGGCCTGGGCCTGCTGCCGGGCAAGGTGGTGCGCTTCCGGCTCGACGGCCAGTTGCAGGAGGATGGCTCGCGCTTCAAGGTGCCGCAGATGGGCTGGAACCAAGTCCGGCAAAACGCGTCCCACCCAATGTGGCAGGATATCGCCGACAACAGTTATTTCTACTTTGTGCACAGTTATTTCGCCCGGCCGGAGCAGGACGCGCACACCGTCGGCCTGACCGTCTACGGTGCGCCGTTCAGTTGCGCCGTCGCTCGTGATAATATTTTTGCCACACAGTTCCATCCGGAGAAAAGCGCCGCGACCGGACTGCGGTTGTACAAGAACTTCGTTCACTGGAATCCCTGATCGCCCATCGCCCTGGCTTGACACCTCGAACCCTTTCACCTTCTCACACTTAAACCATCATGCTGCTCATTCCTGCCATCGACCTCAAAGACGGTCACTGCGTTCGCTTGAAACAAGGCGATATGGAACTCGCCACCGTATTTTCCGAAGATCCGGCCGACATGGCTCTGCATTGGCTCAAGCAGGGCGCGCGCCGCCTGCATCTGGTCGATCTGAACGGCGCCTTCGCGGGCAAGCCGAAGAACGAGGGCGCCGTCAAGGCGATCCTGAAGGTGGTGCAACAGTACGCCGAGGAAAACGGCCTCGACGAGATCCCGGTCCAGCTGGGCGGCGGCATCCGCGACCTCGACACCATCGAGCGCTACCTGGACGCCGGCATCAGCTACGTCATCATCGGCACGGCCGCCGTCAAGGAGCCGGGCTTCCTGCACGACGCCTGCGGCGCCTTCCCGGGCCACATCATCGTCGGCCTCGACGCCAAGGACGGCAAGGTCGCCACCGACGGCTGGAGCAAGATGTCCGGCCACGAGGTGATCGACCTGGCCAAGAAGTTCGAGGCCTACGGCGTCGAGTCGATCATCTATACGGACATCGGCCGCGACGGCATGATGGGCGGCGTCAACATCGACGCCACCGTCAAGCTGGCGCAGGCGGTCAAGATCCCGGTCATCGCCTCCGGCGGCCTGCACAACCTGGCCGACGTCGAAGCGCTGTGCGCGGTGCAGGACGAGGGCATCGAGGGCGTCATCTGCGGCCGCTCGATCTACGAGGGCACGATCGACCTGGCCTCGGCGCAGTTGCGCGCCGACGAGCTCAGCGGCGACCTCATCGACGACGAGGAAGAATAAGGCTGCCATGCTCGCTAAACGCATCATTCCCTGCCTGGACGTGACCGACGGCCGCGTCGTCAAAGGCGTCAACTTCACCGAGCTGCGCGACGCCGGCGACCCGGTCAAAATCGCTCGCCGCTACGACGAGCAGGGCGCCGACGAACTGACCTTCCTCGACATCACCGCCACCAGCGACAACCGCGGCCTGATCCTGCACATCATCGAGGCGGTCGCCTCGCAGGTGTTCATTCCGCTGACGGTCGGTGGCGGCGTGCGCGAGGTGGCCGACGTGCGCCGCCTGCTCAACGCCGGCGCGGACAAGGTCAGCATGAACTCGTCGGCGGTCAGCAATCCGCAGCTGGTGTTCGAGGCCTCGCAAAAACACGGTTCGCAGTGCATCGTGGTGGCGATCGATGCCAAGCAGGTCGCGCCCGGCAAGTGGGAAGTGTTCACCCACGGCGGCCGCAAGGCCACCGGCATCGACGCCATCGAGTGGGCCGTTAAAATGGAACAACTGGGCGCGGGCGAGATCCTGCTCACCAGCATGGACCGCGACGGCACCAAGTCCGGCTTCGACCTGGGCCTGACGCGCGGCGTGTCCGACGCCATCGGCATCCCGGTGATCGCCTCGGGCGGCGTCGGCGGCCTGCAGGACCTGGCCGACGGCGTCAAGCTGGGCAAGGCCGACGCGGTGCTGGCGGCCAGTATCTTCCACTACGGCCAGCACACGGTGCAGGAAGCCAAACGTTTCATGGCACAACAGGGCATTCCGATGCGCCTGACTTATTGATCACAGCACTGGATAGCACGATGTCGACCACCCCGAGCAGCCTCGCCAAGGCCAAATGGCTGAAAAAAGTTCAATGGGACGAGAACGGCCTGGTGCCGGTCATCGCCCAGGAAGCCGGCAGCAACGACGTGCTGATGTTCGCGTGGATGAACCGCGACGCCCTGGCCAAGACGGTCGAGCTGGGCGAGGCGGTGTACTGGAGCCGTTCGCGCAAGAAGCTGTGGCACAAGGGTGAGGAGTCCGGCCACACGCAAAAGGTGCTGGAGATCCGCCTCGACTGCGACGAGGACGTGGTGCTGCTCAAGATCGAGCAGGCCGGCGGCATCGCCTGCCACACGGGCCGGCATTCGTGCTTCTTCCAGAAGTTCGAGGGCGACGCGCTCGACGGCGACTGGCGGAACAGCGAGCCGGTGCTCAAAGACCCGGCCGACATTTACGCGGCCAAACCGAAGAAGACCCCATGAGCACACAACTGGACCGCCTGGCCGAGCTGATCGAGTCACGCAAGCCGGCCAACGGCGGCGACCCCGCCACCTCCTACGTGGCCAAGCTGTTCGCCAAGGGCGACGACGCCATCCTGAAAAAAATCGGCGAGGAGGCCACCGAGACCGTCATGGCCGCCAAGGACGCCCGCCACGCCGGCGGCGCCGGCGACAAGGTCTTGTACGAAGTGGCCGACTTGTGGTTCCATACGCTGGTGCTGCTGGCCCAGTTCGACCTGAAACCGCAGCAGGTGCTCGACGAGCTGGCGCGCCGCGAGGGCGTCTCCGGCATCGCCGAAAAAGCCGCGCGCCAGGAATAAGTCCGAAATCATTGATGGAGTCGCCGTGGAAAACTGTTTGTTTTGCAAGATAGCCGAAAAGAAAATTCCTTCGACGGCCGTGTACGAGGATGACGAGTTGCTCGCGTTCAAGGATATCAACCCGGCCGCGCCCGTGCATCTGCTGGTGATCCCGAAGAAACATATCTCGACCTTGTCCGATTGCAGCGCCAACGAGGCGCCGCTGCTGGGCAAGATGCTGGCGCTCGCCCCCCGTCTGGCAGAGGAATTCGGCTGCGCGGTCAGCTATGATGCCGATGGCGCGCCCGGTGGCGGTTACAAGACGGTGATCAACAGTGGGCCGGACGGTGGGCAGGAGGTGTACCATCTCCATCTGCACATCGTCGGCGGCCCGCATCCGTGGCGCGGCCAGCGGTGACGCTGATATCGCTTGCCACATGACATCTACATGACGGGCTTCGCTTCGCTTATACTGTCGCAGGCGGTTCTTGTATCAACGGATAATCTGGGCGCGCGCGCCTTGCAAGGGGAATATGATGGGTTCATTTAGTATTTGGCACTGGCTGATCGTGCTGGTCATCGTGATGCTGGTCTTCGGCACCAAGAAACTGGGCAACATGGGTTCCGACATCGGCAAGGCCGTCAAGGGCTTCAAGGATGGCGTCAAGGGCGACGAGGACAAGCCCGCCACTCCGGCCGCGCCCGGCACCATCGACGTCGACGCCAAAGAGAAAAACAAGCTGTAAGCCGGTCCGGGTCCCCGAGCTTCCCTCGGGCCCGGCCTGCCGACGCGCATATCCTATGATCGATCTCGGTCTTACCAAACTTGCTGTGATCGGCGTGGTGGCGCTGATCGTCATCGGTCCCGAAAAGCTGCCGCGCGTGGCGCGCATGGCCGGGACCCTGTACGGGCGCGCCCAGCGCTATCTGAACGACGTCAAATCCGAAGTCTCGCGTGAAATCGAGCTGGAGGAACTGAAAAACCTGCACAAGACGGTGCAGGACGCGGCCCAGACCATCAAGAGCGATGTGGAAAGCTCGATTTCGCAGAACATCTCCGAAGTCGAGAGCGCCTGGCACGACACGCCGGCCTCGACGCCGGACACCTCCTCGTACGGCAGTGTCAGCACGGAAGACCTGGCGCGCAAGGCGCGCGAGTTCCGCCGCAAGAAGGTGGTGCGCAGCTCCGCCATCCCCGCCTGGTACAAGCAGCGCCACGGCGGCAAGTTGCACATCACCTCCGGCGCCGCGCGCGTCGCCCGTTTCCGTCCACGCGGCACCACCAACGCTAGCTTCTACTAATGACTACACCGAACTCCGGCGAAGAGACCTTCATCTCCCACCTGATCGAACTGCGCGACCGCCTGGTCAAGGCGTCGATCGGCATCGCGCTGGTGTGCCTGGCGCTGATGATCTGGCCGGGGCCGTCGCAGATCTACGATTTCATCGCGCGGCCGATGATCGCCTCGCTGCCGGTGGGCTCGAAGATGATCGCCACCGGCGTCATCTCGCCATTCCTGGTGCCGATGAAGGTCACCCTGGTGATCTCGGTCATCCTGTCGTTGCCGTGGGTGCTGTACCAGCTGTGGGCGTTCGTCGCGCCCGGCCTGTACGCGCACGAGAAGCGCCTGATCGCGCCGCTGGTTATTTCATCGTCGTTCCTGTTCATGGCGGGCGTGGCGTTCTGCTACTTCCTGGTGTTCGGCCGGGTGTTCCAGTTCATCGCCGAATTCTCGCCGCAGTCGATCGCGGTCACGCCCGATATCGAAAACTACCTCGACTTCGTCATGTCGATGTGCCTGGCCTTCGGCGCGACCTTCGAGGTGCCGGTGGTGGTGGTGATCCTGGTGCGCATGGGCCTGGTGAGCGTGGCCAAGCTGAAGGAGATCCGCCCCTACGCCATCGTCGGTGCGTTTGTGGTGGCCGCCATCGTCACGCCGCCGGACGCGGTCAGCATGTTCTCGCTGGCCATTCCGATGTGCCTGCTGTTCGAACTCGGTCTGCTGCTGGCGCCGGCCTTTGTGCGCTCCACGCAGGCGCCGCCGAGCGATGATTTGACGCTGACGAAGTAAGCCATCGAGGCTTTTGT
>JBDSKP010000536.1:0-3723 GCA_039916925.1 Duganella sp. | reverse complement strand
CATGCCGGCGAACACCGCCACACCCATCGCATGACGCATTTCCGAACCGGCGCCGCTCGAGAACACCAGCGGCAGCACGCCCATGATGAACGCGATCGACGTCATCAGGATCGGACGCAGACGCAGGCGGCACGCTTCCAACGCCGCTTCGACGATGGTGCGGCCATGGTGTTCCAGTTCGCGGGCGAATTCCACGATCAGAATCGCGTTCTTCGAGGCCAACCCCACCAGCACGAACAATGCGATCTGCGTGAAGACGTTGTTGTCGCCGTGGGTCAGCTTGACGCCGATCAGGGCGCACAGGATCGACATCGGCACGATCAGGATCACCGCCAGCGGCAAGGTCCAGCTTTCGTATTGGGCGGCCAGCACCAGGAACACCAGCAACACGCACAGCGGGAACACATAGATCATCGTGTTACCGGACAGGATGTCCTGATACACCAGCTCCGTCCATTCGTAGCCGATACCCTTCGGCAGAACCTCCTCGACGATCCTGGTCATTTCGGCCTGCGCCTCGCCCGACGACACGCCGGGGGCCGGCGCGCCGTTGATTTCGGCGGCGACGAAGGCGTTGTAGCGTTGCACGCGGTCCGGGCCATAGGTGTCCTTGACGCGCATCAGCGAAGACAGCGGAATCATCTCACCCTTGTCGTTGCGGACCTTGAGCTGGGCGATATCCTCGGCGTGCGAACGGAACTGCTGGTCGGCCTGGACGCGCACCTGGTAGGTGCGGCCGAACTGATTGAAGTCGTTCACATACAGCGAGCCCAGATTGATCTGCAAGGTCTGGTAGATCGTCTGCAGCGGGATGCCCAGCTGCTTGGCCTTGACCCGGTCGACATCGGCGAACAGCTGCGGCACGTTGATCTGGTAGCCCGAGAAGACGCCGGCCAGTTTAGGATTGGTCGCCGCTTTAGCCTGCACCGCCTGCACCGCCTTGTACAGCGCGTCGTAGCCAAGGTTGTCGCGGTCCTGCAGCATCAGCTTGAAGCCGCCGGTGGTGCCAAGGCCGTTGACCGGCGGCGGCGGCAGCACCATCACGAACGCGCCTTCGATCGAACCCATGCGCTTGTTCATTTCGGCGGCGATCCCTTCGGCCGACTGCTCCTTGCCGTGACGCTTGTCGAACGCGCTCAGGCCGACGAAGACGATGCCGGCGTTCGGCGCGTTGGTGAAGCCGTTGATCGACAGGCCGGGGAAAGCGATCGAGTTGTCGATGCCCGGGATCTCCTTGGCGATGTCCGACATCTTGCGGATCACGGCGTCGGTGCGGTCCAGCGAGGCGGCGTCGGGCAACTGCGCGAAGCCGATCAGGTACTGCTTGTCCTGGGCCGGAACGAAGCCCGGTGGCACCAGCTTGAACATGAAGCCGGCGGCGACGGCCAGCACCGCGTACACGACCAGCGAACCGCCCTTGCGTTTCAACACGCCGGTCACGCCGCGTCCATAGTTCTCCGAGGCGCGGTTGAAGAAGCGGTTGAACCAGCCGAAGAAACGACCGAACACCTTGTCCATGCCGCGGGTCAGCACGTCTTTCGGCGCGTCGTGCGGTTTGAGCAGCGCGGCGGCCAGGGCCGGCGCCAGGGTCAGCGAGCTGAATGCCGAGATCACGGTCGAAATGGCGATGGTCAGCGCGAACTGCTTGTAGAACTGGCCGGACAGGCCCGAGACGAAAGCGATCGGCACGAACACGGCGCACAGCACCAGGGCGATGGCGATGATCGGACCACTCACCTCTTTCATCGCCTGGATGGTCGCCTCGCGCGGCGCCAGGCCGTCATGGATGTTACGTTCGACGTTTTCCACCACCACGATCGCGTCATCGACCACGATACCGATGGCCAGCACAAGGCCGAACAGCGACAGCGTGTTGATCGAGAAGCCAAAGGCCAGCATCACGGCGAAGGTACCGACCACCGAGACGGGAACGGCCAGCAGCGGGATCACCGACGCGCGCCAGGTTTGCAGGAAGATGATCACCACCAGCGCCACCAGGATGATCGCTTCGACCAAAGTGTGGATCACGGAGCGGATCGACTCCCGCACGAATTGGGTCGGGTCATATACGATTTCGTACGTGACGCCTTCCGGGAAATCTTTCGACAGGCGTTCCATCGTCGTGCGCACGTCGGCCGACAGCTGCAGCGCATTGGCGTTGGGCGCCTCGAAAATGGGAATCGCGGCGGCCGATTTATTGTTCAGCAGCGAACGCAGCGCGTAGGAGTTGGAACCCATCTCCAGGCGCGCCACGTCGCGCAGCCGGGTGACGGCGCCGTCGGTGTTGGTCTTGACGACGATGTCGCCAAACTCTTCCTCGCTTTGCAGGCGGCCGTGGGTATTGACGGTCAGCTGGAAATCGGCGCCCTTGCTCGGGCCCTGGCCGATCACACCGGCCGCCACTTGCACGTTCTGCTCGCGGATCGAATCGACGACGTCGCCTGCGGTCAGGCCGCGCTGGGCGACCTTCTGCGGATCGAGCCAGACGCGCATGGCGTAGTCGCCGGCGCCGAACAGCTGCACCTCGCCCATGCCCTGCAGGCGGGCCAGTTGGTCCTTGACGTTCAACACCGCGTAGTTGCGCAGATACAGGTCGTCGTAACGGCCGTTCGGCGACAACAGGTGGACCACCATGGTCAGGTTGGGCGACGACTTGACGGTCGTCACGCCGATCTGGCGCACCTCTTCCGGCAGGCGCGGAAGCGCGCGCTGGACGCGGTTCTGCACCTGCGTTTCGGCCTGCTCGACGTTGGTGCCGATCTTGAAGGTGACGGTCAGCGCCAGCGCGCCGTCCGAGGTGTTTTGCGAGGACATGTAGAGCATGTTCTCGACGCCGTTGATCTGTTCCTCAAGCGGCGCGGCCACGGTTTCGGCGATGATCTTCGGATTGGCGCCCGGATACTGCGCGCGCACCACCACCGACGGCGGCACCACGTCCGGGTACTCCGAGATCGGTAGCTTGAAGATCGATATCAGGCCGCCGACGAAGATAATGATCGACAGTACGGCCGCGAAAATCGGCTTGTCGACAAAAAATCGAGAGATGTTCATATTCTTATTCCTTGGAGGTGCCGGTCTTGTTCGCGACCACGGCTACTTTTTCATCTTTTTTGGGTTCGGGCGTCGATCCAGGCTTGGCTTCTGGCTTGGCGACGTTGGCGGCCAGCGGATCGGAATCCATCGGCACCAGGGTCGGCGAGATCGGCGCGCCGGGACGCACGCGCTGCAGGCCATTGACGACGATCTTCTCGCCCGGCTTCAAGCCTTCGCGCACCACGCGCATGCCGTCGACCTGCGGGCCCAGCGTGACGGGACGGTACTCGGCCTTGTTGCCGGCGCCGACCACGAACACGAACTTGCGGCTTTGGTCGGTGCTGACGGCGCGCTCGTTGATCAGCAGCGTGGGCTTGGCACCGGTGGTGCCGGCCAGCTGCACGCGGGCGAACAGGCCGGGGACCAGCGTGCCGTCCTTGTTGGCCAGCGTCGCGCGCATGCGCACCGAACCGCTGCGCGGATCGAGCTGGTTGTCGACGAATTCGAGCTTGCCCTCGTGCGGGAAACCCGTTTCGTTGGCCAGGCCGATCTTGACGACGGCCGGGTCGCCCTTGTGGGCGGCGGCGCCGACGCGCAGGTAGGTGTCCTCGTCGCCGTCGAAGGAAGCGTAGATGTTATCGAGCGACACCACGGAGGTCAGCACGGCCGACGCGTCGACCAGGTTACCGA
>JBDSKP010000535.1:0-2568 GCA_039916925.1 Duganella sp. | reverse complement strand
CCAAGCTCGGCGAGACCGTCAGGGTGGAAGTCGGAGACGTGCTGTACGAACCCGGCAAAACCATCAGTTACATTTACTTTCCGATCGACAGTTTGATCTCGCTGCTGGCGGTGGCCGAGGGCCGCATGACGCTGGAGGTTGGCGCGGTCGGGCGCGAGGGCATGATCGGCGCCTCGGTGGTGCTCGGCCACGAATTGGCGCAGGTGCGCGCGGTGGTGCAGCGCGCCGGCCGCGCCACGCGCATGGACGCGACGGAGTTCGCCGCCAAGTTCGCGCGCATGGAGTCGCTGCAGCGCCTGTTGTACCGCTACACCGACACTTTGCTGGCGCAGGCGATCCAGATCGCCGTATGCAGCCGTTTCCACGTGCTGGAGGCGCGCCTGGCGCGCTCGCTGCTGATCACGCGCGACCGGCTGCAATCGGAAAAATTCCACCTGACGCACGAGTTCCTGGCGCACGCGCTGGGTGTGCGCCGGGTCGGCGTCACCAAGGCCGCCAGCGCCTTGCAGAACCAAAAACTGATCTCGTACAGCCGGGGCAATATCGAGATACTCGATTCGGCCGGGCTGGAAGCGGTGTCGTGCCGTTGCTACGAGCTGGTCAAGGACGACGGCGCCATCGGCATGGGTAACGTGTTTTTGTAGCGGCGCCGAGAGGCGAATGGCATCGTTCGCCCCGACCGGCAGCGCACCGTTTTGGATCCACGTGGCTATTGCCGTTATTGGGGCGCGGCGAAATAGGAGATGGTGGTGTTGGGCGGACCGATGATGGCCGCCGCCTGCGCCGCCCCGCTGCTGTTGGTCAGTTTGCTTGCGTCATTGAGTACGAAGGCTTGTGCGTCGAAGCCCAGATACAAGCGGTCATTCGCGGCATCGATGGTGACCGCGCTGGCGTTGCCTAATGTCGGCAACGATAACGTGGTGATCGCAGGGCTGCCGGCCGCTGTGCTTGCACCGTCAAGAATGATGGCGCCTCCCTTGCCCGCAACCATATAAAGACGATCACGGCTACTGTCGATGGAAAGCCGGTTGACGAAGTTCGGGATGCTGATGCGACGAGCGATAGCCGCCTCGCCGTTAAAGGTATCTATGTGCTCGAAGACATACACTTCTGCCGGGCTCGTGCCGGTCCAGCTGGTGTACAGCAGATTGCGCTTCAGATCCACCGAATTTCTTTTAGGCATCTGTCAAAAGTGACAACGCCACGCCGCGCGCGCTGGTGCTGCTGGAGCATGTCGCGAACAAAAGCGCCGTTCACCGGCAACTTCTCCCCCCGGCGCAGCGCGCCCGCGTGGCGAACGCGCTCGATCAGGCGGTCGGTTACTGATGCAGGGACGTAGCAGCGGCCACCCGTTGCCACCAACAAGCAATACGACATCATGAATGTCGAGCCCGAACGACGTTACGGTTACGAGTGGGGCGGCAGCTATGGCACCAGCCTGTTCGCCTATACGAACACGGTCGGTCACTAATCAGCGACAAACGCAAAACCGCCCCTGTCACGCCGGGTTCGGCGTGACAGGGGCGGCATGTGCAACGCGCTGTGGTTGCGATTAACGCGGTGGCTTGTTGACCTGGTTGCCGATCACGCCGCCGACTGCCGCGCCGCCGACCGTGCCGACCGCGCTGCCGCCGGTCAGGACCGATCCGGCAACGGCGCCGACACCTGCGCCGACGGCCGTGCTTTTATCCTGCGAGGACATGCCGGCGCAAGCGCTCAGCCCGAGGGTGGCGGCCAGAATGGCGGCGGTCGATGCGATACGTTTGATGTTGTTCATGATGTTCTCCTTACGCGGTTAAGGCGCGGCGTCGCGCGCACCAATGACTAAAGAGTACGTCCGCGCGCCGCCAATTTCCGTACGACAGCGCACATTGAAACACCTTGTTACCCTTTCGGCCGGGGCGTGATGTTTTCGGCATTCTTGCCCGGCTTGGCGCGCAGCGTCTGGCCCGGCGGTGGCGCCACCGGCTTGCCGCCGCCTTGCGCCAGCAGGGTTTCGCAGCCGGTCGTCTCGCCCGGCCCGGCGTTGATCAGCGGCAGGATGGCGGCGATCGGCGCCACCAGCGTCAGCGCCAGCGCGCCGCCGGCGCGCATCGCCAGCACGCCCTTGTCGATGCTCACGTCCGGGTCCTTGAAGGTGCCGCGCACGTAAATCGGCGCCCGCAGCGAGATCACGCGCAGGCCCTTGGCGTCGGGCCGCAGCGTCAGGTCCAGCTTTTCGTTGGCCAGGTTGACCGTGCCGGCCACGTCGATCTTGGCGTCGGACGTGTCGACCACGAACAGGCGCGAGCGCATCAGGCCGTTGGTGACGCTGAAGTCGGTCACCATGCAGTTGAGCTTGACCTGCTTGTCGCCGATCAGCTTGGTCAGCACGACGTTGCCCAGGTTCAAGCCCATTTCCTCCAGCAGCAGCTTGCTGACGCTGCCTTCGTTGATCACGCCTTTGAGTTCGCCGTTCGACGAGCCCAGCAGGCTGGCCACCGAGTTGCCGGTGGCCGACAGCGACATGTCGGCGTTGACCTGGCCGACCGTGGCCTGCATGCCGTCGATGGTGGGGAACAGCTGCTT
>JBDSKP010000534.1:0-5502 GCA_039916925.1 Duganella sp. | reverse complement strand
GGGCCTGAGCGCCGAACGCTTCGTCGCCGATCCATTCGGCGCGGACGGCGCGCGGCTGTACCGCACCGGAGATCTGGTGCGCTGGCTGTCCGACAGCCAACTGGAGTATCTGGGACGGGTCGATCATCAGGTCAAGCTGCGCGGCCTGCGCGTGGAACTGGGCGAGATCGAGGCCAGCCTGCTATCGCTTGCGGGTGTGCGCGCGGCGGTCGTCACCACGCGGCAAGGCGCCTCCGGCATGCTGCTGGTGGCCCACGTCGCCGCCGATCCCGGCGTCGTCCTTCAGGGCCCCGCGTTGCGCGCGGCGTTGGCCGCGCGGCTGCCCGATTACATGGTGCCGGCGGCCGTCATGGTGCTGCCGGCCCTGCCGCTGAACCCGAACGGCAAGGTCGATCGCCACGCGCTGCCGGCGCCCACGCCGTCGGGCGCCGGCGAGTATGCCGCGCCGCGGGGCGACGCCGAGCGGGCGTTGGCGCTGTTGTGGCAGGAAGTGCTGGGGCTTGAGCGCGTTGGCCGTCGCGACAACTTCTTCGAGCTGGGCGGCCATTCGCTGGCGGCGATCCGCGTCACCGCCTTGCTGGTGCAGCGGTACGCCTGCGAGCTGCCGGTCCGGCGCTTCTTCGACGCGCCGACGTTGGAGGCGATGGCGCGGGTGTTGTCCGAAGTGGGTTTCAACGCGACCGGCGGGGACGCCAGGGCGCAACGGCTGAACGATATGGACAGTCTTTTGAGTGAATTCGAGGGTTAAGGATGAAACGGGACGATCAACAAAGCCAACAGATAGCCAAACGCTTCGCCGCCCTGGCGCCGGAGGCGCGCCGCGCCTTCCTGGCCCGGCTGGCGGAGACGGGGCTGAATTTCGCCGAACTGCCCATCGTCGCCGCCGATCCGGCGTCGCGTGGCGAGGCGCCGTTGTCGCCGGCCCAGCACAGCATGTGGCTCACGTGGCAACTGGACCCGGACGGCGCCGCCTACAGCATGCCCGGCCTGCTGCGCCTTCGTGGCCGCCTTGACCACGCGGCGCTGCAGGCCAGCCTGGATCATCTGGTGCTGCGCCACGAGGCGTTGCGCACGCGGTTTCGCGCCGTCCCCGGCGAGTCGCCACGGCAGGTGGTGATGGACCCGGCGCCGCTGGCGTTGGCATCGCACGATCTGCGCGCTTTGCCGGTGGACGACGCGCGGGCGCAGGCCCGCCGGCTGGCGACGGCGTTCGCTTCCATGCCGTTCCGCCTCGACCGCGAGACGCCGTTCCGCGCCGCATTGATACAAATAACGGACGACGAACACGCCCTCGCGCTGGCGGTGCATCACATCGCCGCCGACGGCTGGTCGCTGCAAATCCTGATCGGCGAGCTGCTGGCCTTGTACGGGAGCCACGCGGCCGGCCGCGCGCCGACGCTGGCGCCGCTGCCGATCCAGTTCGCCGACTACGCGCGCTGGCAGCGTAATTGGCTGGAGGCGGGCGAACGTGAACGCCAGCTTGAATATTGGCGCGCGCAGCTCGGCGACGACCACGCGGCGCTGGAACTGCCGTCCGACCGGCCGCGCGGCGCCGTGGCGGGCGGGGAAGGGCGTCACCGCTTCGCCTTTCCGTCGGCGACGGCCGCCGGCCTGCGCGCGTTGGCGCGGTCGGAGGGCGCCACGCTGTACATGGTCATGCTGGCGGTGTTCAAGCTGACACTGCACCAGTTGACCGGACAAGACGATCTGCGGGTGGCCGCGCCGGTGGCCAACCGCCAGCGCGCCGAGACCCATGGTCTGGTCGGCTACCTGACCAATCTGCAGGTGCTGCGTACCCGCTTCGATGGCGCCGACAGCTTCCAGACCTTGCTGGCCAGCGTGCGCGAGGCGGTGCTTGGCGGCCAGGCCCACCAGGATCTGCCGTTCGATATGCTGGTCGAGGAGCTGGCGCCACAACGCCAGCCCGGCGTGCATCCGCTGGTGCAGGTCAAATGCACCGAGCAGAGCGCGCTGCCGCTGGCGGGCGACGTCGCCGGCCTGACGCTGGAACTGGAGGAGCTGTCGGGCGGCGGCGCCCACTTTGATCTCGGCTTCGATTTCCTCGACGATGGCGACGCCGTCGACGCGGTACTGTCCTATCCCGACGCCCGTTTCGATGTGCGGACGATCGCGCGCTGGGCCGGGCAGTTGCAGGCCTATGCGGCGCTGGTTGTCGCGCAGCCGGGGCGCCCAATGCGCGAACTGGCCGCGCCGGCGCCTTGGGCGGTGCTGGAAGGCGAAGCCATGCGCTTTCCGCACGTCGATGTGCTGGCCTTATGGACGCAACAGGTGCTGGCCGCGCCGCAAGCGGGTGCGGTGCGTTTTGAGGACACGCAGTACAGCTACGCCGAACTTGACGCGGAGGCGGACCGCCTGGCCGGCCTGCTGGCGGATGCCGGCGCCGTGCCGGAAACCCGGGTTGCGCTGCATGCGCCGCGCGGCTGCGAATTCGTGCTTGGCTTGCTGGCGGTACTCAAAAGCGGCGCCGCGTATGTTCCGCTGGACCCGCAACTGCCGGCCGACAGGCTGGCCTATCAGCTGGCCGACAGCGGCGCCAGCCTGCTGCTGACGACATCGCCACCGGCATGGTCGGGCGCGGTGCCGTGCGTGGCGCTGGCTTTCGGCGGCGAGCGGGCCGCCGCACCGGCGCCGAAACGCGCGCCGCATCCGCACCAGGCCGCGTACCTGATCTACACGTCCGGTTCCACCGGCCAGCCGAAAGGTGTGGTCGTCACGCACGGCGCGCTGGCGAATTATGTGCAGGCGGTGCTGGAGCGCCTGCGGCTGCCGCCGGAGGCGCGCAGCATGGCGATGGTCTCCACCGTGGCGGCCGACCTGGGACATACCACGCTGTTCGGCGCGTTGTGCTCGGGCAGATTGCTGCACCTGATATCCGCCGAGCGCGCGTTCGACCCGGATAGCTTCGCCGCCTACATGCGCGAGCACGCGGTCGACGTGCTGAAGATCGTGCCGGGCCACATGCAGGCGCTGTTGCAGGCCGCCCAAGCCGCCGACGCGCTGCCGCGCCACACTCTGGTGATCGGCGGCGAGAGCGCCGGCCAGGCGCTGCTCGACCGAATACGCGTCCTGGGACCGGCTTGCCGGGTGGTCAACCACTACGGCCCGACCGAAACCACTGTAGGCCTGCTGACCCATGCGGCGGGCGATACCGTGGCGGCGCCGCTGCCGGTCGGGCGCCCGATGGCCAACGGCGGCGCGTGCGTGCTTGACGCCGATCTGAATCCGGCGGCGGTCGGTGTGGCCGGCGACTTGTATCTGGGTGGCGCCGGCGTTGCGCGCGGCTATCAGGGCCGCGCTGGCATGACGGCCGAGCGCTTCGTTCCGCATCCGCTGCAACCGGGATCGCGCGTGTACCGCAGCGGCGATCGCGCGCGCTTGCTGGCCTCCGGAGAGATTGAATTCCTCGGACGCCTCGACGACCAGGTCAAGATTCGCGGCTACCGCGTCGAACCGCGCGAGATCGCGGCGGCCTTGTTGGCGCTCGATGGCGTAAGCGCCGCCGAGGTGCTGGCCGCGCCGGACGATGAAGGCCGCCTGCGGTTGCTGGCCTATGTGGCCGGCGTCGCGGGTATCGATGGCGCCATGCTCGCGCGCCAGCTGGGCGAAACGCTGCCCGACTACATGGTGCCGGCGATCGTCACGGTATTGGAGCGACTGCCGCTGACGGCCAACGGCAAGGTGGACCGCAAAGGCCTGCCCGCCCCGTTGGCGCCCAAGGCGGCCGGCGGCGCCGCCCCGCAGGGTGAGCTGGAACAGAAACTGGCCGCCATCTGGGCCGAGGTGCTGAAGCTGGAACAGGTTGGCCGCGACGATAACTTCTTCACGCTGGGCGGTGATTCGATCCTGACATTGCAGATCGTCGCGCGCGCGCGCAAGGCGGGCATCCGTTTCTCGCCGCGCCACTTGATGGAAAAGCAAACCGTCGCCGCGCTGGCGGCGGTCGCGCAGGCGTCCGCTCCGGCCACGGCCGCCGCGCCACCGGCGCCGGCCGTGTTCGAGCTGACGCCCGTGCAGCGCTGGTTCTTCGACCAGCCGATGCCCGAACGCCATCACTTGAACCAATCGGTGCTGCTGGAGCTGGACAGGCCACCGCACGACGCCCATCTGCAGCAAGCGCTGTGGCGGCTGGCCGAACGCCATGCGTCGTTGCGGCTGCGCTTTGCGCCGCACGCTGGCGGCTGGCGGCAACGCTACGACAACGCGGCGCAGCCGCCCAATTACGCTCGCGTGGATCTGACCGGCGAGGACGACCTGGCCACCGCCATCGCGCGCGAGTCGGCGACCGTGCAAGCGTCGCTGAACCTGGAACACGGTCCGCTGATGCGCGCCGTCTGGTTCGACGCCGGCGCGCAACGGCGTGGACGCCTGCTGCTGGTTTGCCATCATCTGGCCGTCGACGCCGTGTCCTGGCGGCTGTTGCTTGAGGATTTGCAGCACATCTACCAGAGCCTGGACACCGGCGCCCCGCTGCCGGTGGCGCTGGAGGCTGCCACCTTCGCGGATTGGTCGGACGCGCTGCGCCGGTACGCGGCCACCCCGGGCGTGCAAGGGCAGCTTGACTATTGGCAGGAGCAAAGCGCCCCGGCGCTGCCGGTCGACCATGCGGATGGCGTCAACACAGAGGCCACGGCGCGCACCATACACCTGTCGCTGGACCGCGAACGCACAACGCGGCTACTGGGACCCGCATGCGCGCCTTACCGCAACAGGCCCGATGAATTGATGCTGGCGGCGTTGGCGCGGACCTTGTGCGCATGGTCCGGCAACAGCAGCGTGCTGGTCGAACTGGAAGGCCATGGCCGCGAGGATTTCGCCGGCGCGCCGGACGTCGGCCGCACCGCCGGGTGGTTCACCAGCCTTTATCCGGTGCGCTTGACGCCGGACAGCGAAATAGCCGCAAGCGTGGTCGCCATCAAGGAACAACTGCGGCTGGTTCCGGAAAAAGGGCTCGCATACGGTTTGCTGCGCCACTTTGATCCGGACGGCGCGCGGCTGGCGCAAGCTCCGGCGCCGCAAGTAACCTTCAATTATCTGGGCCGCATCGAGCGTGAAGCGGCTGGCGGCTGGATGCTCGCGGAAGAGGATACGGGACCATCGCGGGGAACCGCGAATCCGCGCCGCTGCTGGTTCGACCTGACGTTGATGGTACGTGACGGGACCCTGCGAATCGACTGGACCTACAGCGACAGGGTGCATTCCCCGGCCACCGCCGAAGCCCTGGCGCACTCCTTCGTCGGACATATCGAAAGTATCGTCGCCCATTGCGTAGCCACGTCGCAAGGACGATTGACGCCATCCGACGTTCCACTGTCGGGCCAGGACCAGGCCGCGCTTGACGCGCTGGATTTGCCGGCGTCGCGGGTGGAGGATCTGTATCCATTGTCGCCGACGCAGGCCGGCATGCTGTTCCACAGCCAGTATCAACCCGGCGGCGCGGCGTATGTCAATCAGCTCAGCGTCGAAATCGGCGGCCTGCGGGTC
>JBDSKP010000533.1:0-2979 GCA_039916925.1 Duganella sp. | reverse complement strand
GCGGCGATGTTGACGTGGGCGGCAGCCGCGGCGACGGCGGCGGCATGCGCTTCAGCTTGTAAAGCGGTATTAGCGTGCATGATGGATGGGATCAAAAAACGGAAGAGCCGATATTATACGCGGTTTTCCTGCTGATAAAACAGGCAGTGCTAGGGCGTAATGCCGATGTCTTCCACGAAGGCCCAAGTCCAGTCGGCAAAGTCCGGATTTGCATAGTGTTCGGATGCGGCCTGGGGCGGGGGGATGTCGCCACCGTCCTCGATAGTGGCCTCGAGCCAAAGCTCGATCGCCTCGCGCGCGTTGTCGACGGCCTCTTCAAACGTGTCGCCGGCGGAAAAACAGCCCGGAAGATCTGGAACGACAACGCCGAACGCATGACTTGCGTCGCCCGGTTCTATTGCGATCAGGTACTTCATAGCCATGTCCTATTTCAGTCCAGCCTGTTTTAACAACTTTTGCACCAGTCCGATGCCCAAGTCCTTTTTAGGGTGCGGCACACTGACGTGTCCGCCTCGATCCGGATGCGAATAGATGTGGTGGGAACCGCGCACGTTGCGAAGTTGCCATCCAGCTTGTTCCAGTCGCTCGATGAGGTCTGCGCTCTTCATCCTCTTATCGTAACGATAGCCTATCACCGCGTATCGAACCAGCGCAAACATAGATCGCCACGGGCCACCAATCAGATTCCTCGCTCCAGCCGCGTGCGCTGTAAAATAGCTGGTTATTGAATCAGCGGTGGGCAGCGTATGAACATGGTAGCAAACGAACAAGTAGTGGCGCCGGACGAGGGCATCGTGGCGCCGGTCGGTCCGGCCTTCGTCCACCTGCGGGTGCACTCGGAGTATTCGATCGTCGACGGCCTGGTGCGCATCGACGACCTGGTCGGCGCCGCCGCCAAGGACAAGCAGGCCGCGCTGGCCGTCACCGACTTGTCCAACATGTTCGGCATGGTCAAGTTCTACAAGAGCGCGCGCGGCAAGGGCATCAAGCCGGTCATCGGCGTCGACGTCTGGATCACCAACGACGACAACCGCGACAAGCCGTCGCGCCTGATGCTGTTCGCGAAAAACCGCATGGGCTACCTGCAGCTGTGCGAGCTGCTGTCGACCGCCTGGCTGACCAACCAGTACAAGGGCCGCGCCGAGCTGCGCACCGAATGGCTGGCCGAGCTGGCGTCGAAAACCTACGACCTGCTGCCCGACGATAATCCGGCCAACGGCCTGATCGCGCTGTCGGGCGCCCACTTCGGCGACGTCGGCATCGCCATCGAAAACGGCAACCCGGCGCTGGCCGAAAAGAACGCGCAAAAGTGGGCGGCGATCTTCCCCGGCCATTTCTATATCGAGATCCAGCGCGCCGGCCAGGCCAACCAGGAGACGCAGGTGCGCCATTCGGTGGCGCTGGCGGCCAAACTGGGCCTGCCGGTGGTGGCCACCCATCCGGTGCAGTTCATCTCCGGCGACGAGTACATCGCCCACGAGGCGCGCACCTGCATCGCCGAGGGCGAGATGCTGGCCAATAACAAGCGCGTGCGCCGCTTCAACGAGAACATGCGCTTCCTGTCGCAGGCCGAGATGCGCGAGCTGTTCGCCGACCTGCCGGCGGCGCTGCAAAACTCGGTGGAAATCGCCAAGCGCTGCAACCTGACGCTCACCCTGGGCAAGCCGCAGCTGCCGAACTTCCCGACCCCGCCGGGCATGACGATCGACGAGTTCCTGGTCGCCGAATCGAAGGCCGGCCTGGAAAAGCGCCTGATCCACCTGTACCAGGACCCGGAGCGGCGCGAGAAGGAGCGCCCGCGCTACGAGGCGCGCCTGAAATTCGAGACCGATACCATCTGCAACATGAAGTTCCCCGGCTACTTCCTGATCGTGGCGGAGTTCATCCAGTGGGCCAAGGAGAACGGCGTGCCGGTCGGACCGGGCCGCGGTTCGGGCGCCGGTTCGCTGGTGGCGTATTCGCTGTTGATTACCGATCTGGACCCGCTCAAATACAATCTGCTGTTCGAGCGTTTCCTGAACCCGGAACGGGTATCCATGCCCGACTTCGATATTGACTTCTGCCAGGAAGGGCGCGACCGCGTCATCCAGCACGTCAAGGATTTGTACGGCAAGGAGGCGGTCTCGCAGATCGCCACCTTCGGCACCATGGCGGCCAAGGGCGCGATCCGCGACGTCGGCCGCGTGATGGACTTCGGCTACAACTTCTGCGACGGCGTCTCCAAGCTGATTCCGTTCAAGCCGGGCAAGCCGGTGTCGATCGCCGAGGCGATCGAGGAGGAGCCGATGCTCAAGGAGCGCCAGCAGAACGAGGAGGAGGTGGCGCAGCTGCTCGATCTGGCGCAGCAGGTCGAGGGCATCACCCGTAACATCGGCATGCACGCCGGCGGCGTGTTGATCGCGCCGGGCAAGCTGACCGACTTCTGCCCGCTGTACACGCAGGGCGGCGAATCGGGCGTGGTGTCGCAGTACGACAAGGACGACGTCGAGGCCGTGGGCCTGGTCAAGTTCGACTTTTTGGGTCTGACCACGTTGACGATCCTGGACCGCGCGGTGCGCTACATCAAGGCGCTCGATCCGAAGGAGGTCGAGTTCGACCTGGCCAAGCTGCCGCTTAACGACCGGCCGTCGTACGAGCTGCTGACCAAGGCCAAAACCGTCGCCGTCTTCCAGCTGGAGTCGCGCGGCATGCAGGGCATGCTGAAGGACGCCCGCCCCGACCGCTTCGAAGACATTATCGCGCTGGTCGCCTTGTACCGTCCGGGCCCGATGGACCTGATCCCCGACTTCTGCAAGCGCAAGCACGGCGAAAAATTCGACTATCCCGATCCGCGCACCGAGTCCATCCTGTCCGAGACCTACGGCATCATGGTCTACCAGGAGCAGGTCATGCAGATGGCGCAGATCGTCGGCGGCTACTCGCTGGGCGGCGCCGACATGCTGCGCCGCGCGATGGGCAAGAAGAAGGCCGAGGAAATGG
>JBDSKP010000532.1:0-2599 GCA_039916925.1 Duganella sp. | reverse complement strand
CCACCGCCGTCTCCAGCAGCACCGGCGAGTAGCCGGACGTGCTGGCCGTCGCCAGCAGCAAGGTCAGCCAGCGGTACAGCGGCGTGTAGCCCAGCAAGGCCAGCGCCTGCCGGATCGACTGCACCTCGCGCCCGGCGCCGAAACCGGCCGAGTTGATGAAGCGCAGCAGCTTGTACGACAAGGTGGCGTCATGCTTGAGCACGGTTTCGATCTGGCCGATGTCGGCGTTCTGCCGCACCATCTGCATCAGCTGCATGATGATGGTCTGGGCCGGGTTCATGCCGCCCGAGAGCAGGCTGGTGCGCGGTGTCAGGTGCAGCTTGCCGACGAAGGCGTTGAGCCCGAGCGCGGCGCAGGCGTCGAAATCGGCCCAGTTGCTGACCGGACGGGCGATCATGCCCACCGTCGATTGCCGGAACGCGGCGTAGGTGCGCGCCTGCGTGGCGACGTCGGCGCCGGAAAAGCGCACCTCGACATACGAGGCCAAGGTCGGCAGCCGGGTGCCGCTGCGCGCCAGGTCGGCGCCGCGCAGCAGGATGCCGACACCGCCGGCGCGCAGCGCCTGCACCGCCGCCAGCGTGTCCGGGTTGGCCAGCGCGGACGCCTTGAGCGACAGCACCGTGCGCTCCGGCGGCAGCCGGTGCAGGGCGTCGGTCGACAGCATGGCCGGCACCGCTTCGAGGAACAGGATTTTGTCGCGCAGCAGCCAGGCGCCGCCGTTGTCGTCGTCGACCATCTGGCCGGCGACGAAGTCGACCAGCGATTCGAGCTCGGCCGGCGTCGAGGGCGGCGCCCCGTCGCGGGTCTGCCGCTGCCAGCATAATTCGTAGCCCACCACCCGTTGCTTGGCATCCAACAATGGCTCACGAACGAGGAAATTGGTCTGATGCATGGTTGTGATGGGTGGGAAGGCCCGCCGCCCGGGGTCGCCGGGCTACGGACGGTACTGCGTCAAGGTCAGAAGCCCAGACTGTCGAGCAGGTCGTCCACCTGCTCCTGGTCGGCCACCACGCCCTCGCCTTTCGGATCGATCTGCGGTCCGTTCAGCAAGCCGTTGTCGATTTCCTTCTTCATCTGCTCCGGCGCGAAATCGATCAGCATTTGCACCAGCTGCTTTTCCAGGTTTTGCGCGATCGACGTCACCTTCTTGATCACCTGCCCGGTCAAGTCCTGGAAATCCTGCGCCATCATGATGTCCATCAGATGGGCGCGGGTCTCCGACGCGCCGGCCGCCGCGCCGTCGAGCGCGACGACGGTCTGGCGCGCCAGCGCGCGCCATTGGGCGTCGGCCGGGCCGGCCTCGGCGCCAACGGCCAGCAGTTCGCTCCACGACGCGCCCAGTCGCCTGGCGTCGCCGCCGATGCGCTCCTGCAGCGGGCTGGCCGCGTCGGTGGCGTTTAACACTTTCTGCGCCGCGTCCTCGCTCAGACGGGCCACATAATCGAGGCGGTCGCGGGCGTCGGGGATGTCCGACGCCGCCTTTTCGATCAACTTGTCCAGGCCCAGCCCGCGTAAACTTTCATGCAGGGCCCGCGTCATGTGACCGATACGCGACAAGAACTCGTCGTTCGGCTCCGCCACGACCGCGACGGCGCCGCTTTGTTGCTCAACCATCATCAAGCCCCGAGTTTCTCGAAGATCTTGTTCAGCTTTTCATCCAGCGTCGCCGCGGTGAAGGGTTTGACCACGTAACCGTTGGCGCCGGCCTGGGCGGCGGCGATGATATTTTCCTTCTTCGCCTCGGCCGTCACCATCAGCACCGGCAGCTTGGCCAGCGCCGGGTCGGCACGGATGTTTTGCAACATCGTCAGGCCGTCCATGTTCGGCATGTTCCAGTCCGACACGACGAAGTCGAACGACTCGGCGCGCAGCTTGGCCAGCGCCATCACGCCGTCCTCCGCCTCGTCGACATTGGCATAACCCAGTTCTTTCAACAGATTCCGGACGATGCGGCGCATCGTCGAAAAATCGTCAACCACTAAAAATTTCATCTTTGGATCAGCCATGAATTACTCCGTTGATTCTCTACGCGGTTGTGAATAATGCCTACAATTTCCATCAAGTTGTAGGATAGCATTTTCGTTGCTCTAAGGCGAACAAAGTAGCACTAAAACGTCATCCGGGACACAATTAGCCCCGCTTCGCCGGCATTTACACGCGCAACGCGCGCGCGCCGTGCGCGGCCAGATGGCCCAGCACCATGCCCGGCAGCGCCTGCAGCGCGCCCACCTCGTTCGCGGCGCCGACCGCGATCGCCTCGCGCGGCATGCCGAACACCACGCAGCTCGCTTCGTCCTGCGCCACGTTCCAGGCGCCCGCCTCCCGCATTTCCAACATGCCGGCGGCGCCGTCGCGGCCCATCCCGGTCAGGATCACGCCGACCGCGTTCTTGCCGGCATGCAGCGCGGCAGAACGGAACAGCACGTCGACCGAAGGCCGGTGCCGGTTGACCGCCGGCCCCTGGTCGAGCGCGGTCACATAATTGGCGCCGCTGCGCGCCAGCAGCAGGTGCGAGTGGCCCGGCGCCAGGTAGGCATGGCCGGGCAGCACCCGTTCGCCGTGGGTCGCTTCGGCCACCGAGATCCGGCACAGGCCATCG
>JBDSKP010000531.1:0-6199 GCA_039916925.1 Duganella sp. | reverse complement strand
CGCGTCGGCCATCGCCGTCGTGAACCTGGCGCAGGCCGATTATGTAAGCCGGTATATCAAGGCCAATCTGCCGCGGCATGCGGCGCTGCCGGTGCTGTCGATGGCGTCGCCGTTCAAGGCCGGAGCGGCCGGCGTGGGCGATTACACCGACGTCAAGCCGGGCGGCGTGGCGCTCAACAACGCGGCCGACCTGTACCTGTATCCGAACGCGCTGCACGCCGTCAAGCTGGACGGTGCCGGGCTCAAGGCGTGGCTGGAAAAGTCGGCCGAGCGCTTCAACCGCATCGATCCGGCCAGCGGCGCGCAACAGGAGCTGGTCAACGCCTCCTTCGCCAGCTTCAACTTCGACATGCTCACCAGCGCCGACGTCAGTTACCGGATCGACGTGACCAAGCCGCCCGGCCAGCGCATCGTGGCGCTGCACTATAAGGGTGCGCCGCTCGCACCGTCGCAGCAGTTTTTGGTCGCGACCAACAACTACCGCGCCAGCGGCGGCGGCAATTTCCCCGGCCTCGATGGCGGCAAGACGGTGATTTCGGCGCCGGACAGCAGCCGCGACGTGCTGATCTCGTACATCAAGCGGGTCAAGACGCTGACCCGCGCGCGCAACGCCTCGACCCGCAGCTGGCGCTTCGCGCCGGTGGCGACCAAGGGCGCGGTGGTGTTGCACGCGGCGCCCGACATGATCGAACTGGCCAGGGAGGCCGGCCTGACGTCGGTCACGCAGATCAAACCGGATGATGGCGGCGGCAAGGGCTTCGCGCTGTATGCCATCGATTTGTCGAAATGAGTGGAGGAGCCGTGATGCCTGTCGTGCGAAAACTAATCGGGATGCTCACGCTGCTGGCGGCGGCCGCCGGTTCGGCCGGCGCCGCGCCGGTCGACGAGGCGTGCTGGTACCTGCGCGGCGGGCAGGGCGTGAAAGTCGATCTGCCGAAGGCGTTCTCGCTGTTTCAAAGCGCCGCCAGGGCCGGCGATCCCCACGCGGCCTACTATCTCGGCATGATGTACCAGAACGGCATGTCCGTCGCGCGCGACGCCAAGGCCGCCGCGCACTGGCTGCAGTTCGCCGCCGACCGCCAGATGCCGGCGGCGATGTTCGCGCTGGCAAATCTGCATCTGAGCGGCGACGGCGTCAAACGCGACGAGCAAGCCGCCCGCCGCCTGATCGAAAAAGCCGCCGACCTTGAATATCCGGACGCGGTGATGGCGATGGCCATCGGCCTGCGCGACGGCTCGATGGGCTTCGAGCGCAACGAGGCGCTGGCCGAAACACAAATGCGCTTCGCCCACCGCGCTCTGAAGCAGCGTCCCTCCAACGGCATGTAGGCCAGGCGCCGCATCCACCATCTTCATCCTTACTGCTTGCTTACACGCGGCGGGCCGCGCGCTTGCTGCGATGCGGCACAGCTATCTGTTGCCGCTGCCGGGTGAGTCACCTACAATGTTTCACCGATGGGGCGACTTACCAGCCGATTTTCCAGCGTAGACGACTAATATAAAAACGTTGTAAACAGGAGATGACACATGAAATTGACACTGAAATTGGTGGTGGCAGGTCTGGCACTCGGCTTCTCGGCTTCCTCGATGGCGGCCGATCCCATCAAGATCGGCGTCGCCGGTCCGTTCACCGGCGGCTCCGCGCCGATGGGCGTATCGATGCGCGACGGCGTCAAACTGGCGGTGGCGGAGATCAACGCCAAGGGCGGCCTGCTCGGACGCCAGATCCAGCTGATTGAACGCGACGACGAAGCCAAGAACGAACGCGGCGTGCAGATCGCCCAGGAGTTGATCAATAAGGAGAAGGTCGTCGCCACCGTCGGCTACATCAACACCGGCGTCGCGCTGGCGTCGCAGCGCTTCTACCAGGAAGCCAAGATCCCGGTCATGAACAATGTCGCCACCGGCTCCATCGTCACCAAACAATTCGCCGACCAGCCGGAGAACTACGTCTTCCGCAATTCCGCCAACGATCAGATCCAGTCGCAGATGATCATCAAGGAGGCCGTCGATAACCGCAAGTTCAAGAAGGTCGCCATCCTGGCCGACTCCACCAACTACGGCCAGCTCGGTCGCGAGGACCTTGAAAAGGCGCTCGACAAGAAGGGCATGAAGGCGGTGGCGACCGAGACGTACAACCTCAAGGACGTCGACATGACGGCCCAGCTGCTCAAGGCCAAGCAGGCCGGCGCCGAGGTGGTGCTCACATACGGCATCGGTCCCGAGCTGGCGCAGATCGCCAACGGCATGGAAAAGCTGGGCTGGAAGGTGCCGTTGATCGGCAGCTGGACGCTGTCGATGGCCAACTTCATCGACAACGCCGGCAAGAACGGCAACGGCACCCGCATGCCGCAAACCTTCATCCAGGACCCGACCACGCCCAAGCGCAAGGCCTTCATCGACGCCTACGTCAAGGCCTACAATCCGCCGGGCGGGCGCATGCCGTCGCCGGTGTCGGCGGCGCAGGGCTACGATTCGATCTACCTGCTGGCTGCCGCCATCAAGCAGGCCAATTCCACCGAAGGCCCGAAAGTGAAGGCCGCGCTGGAGAACCTGAGCGAGAAGATCGACGGCGTCGTCACGTCCTACAGCAAGCCGTTCACCAAGGATAACCACGAAGCCATCACCGCCGACATCACCGTCTTCGGTGAAGTCAAGGACGGCAAAGTCGTGCTGGCCAAATAAGGTCCGCACCGTCCTTCGCACCGGCCAGCCTTGAGATTCAAGCCTGGCCTTTTTCTTGTGTTCTTTTGCGCTGTTTTTTTGCCGCGGGCGGCAAAGGTGGAAATCATGGAAATCTTCCTGCAACTGGCGTTCAGCGGCATCGCGCTCGGCATGATCTACGCGGTCATCGCGTTCGGCTACCAGCTCACGTTCGCCACCTCCGGCACGCTGAACTTCGGCCAGGGCGAATCGCTGATGCTCGGCGCGCTGGTCGGTCTGAGCCTGGTCGGCACCATCCACGGCGGCCCGTATATGAGCTACCTGCTGATGATTCCCCTGGTGATCGTCTTCGGCGCGCTGCAGGGCATGTTCGTCGAATGGATAGGCGTGCGGCCGGCGATCAAGATCAAGTCCGAATTCGGCTGGATCATGTCGACCATCGCGCTGGCGATCATCTTCAAGAACGTCGCCGAGAACATCTGGGGCAAGGACGACCTCACATTCCCGTCGCCGCTCAGCTCCGCGCCGTTCCAGATCTTCGGCGCCAACGTGCAGCCGATGCAGGTGGCGGTGATCGTCGGCGCGCTCGCCATCATGGCGGCGGTCGAAATCTTCAACCGCAAATCGATCTACGGCAAGGCGGTCGTCGCCACCGCCAACGACCGCGACGCGGCCGGCCTGATGGGCATCAACACCCGCGTGGTGATCACGTTCTCCTACGCGCTGTCGTCGGCGACGGCCGCTTTCGCCGGCGTGCTGGTGGCGCCGCTGACGTTGACCGGCGCCACGATGGGCGCCTCGCTCGGACTGAAGGCCTTCGCCGTGGCCATCATCGGCGGACTGACGTCGGGCGTGGGCGCCATCGTCGGCGGCCTGATACTGGGCATCGCCGAAACCACCACCGGCTATTACATCTCGACCGGCTACAAGGAGGTGCCGGGATTGCTGCTGCTGCTGCTGGTGCTGGCGATCAAGCCGTCCGGCCTGTTCGGCAAAGCCGCCATCAAAAAGGTCTGATCCATGAATAAGACGATAGTGGCGGCAAGCGTGGCGGGGCTGGCGGTGCTGGTGCTGTATCCGGTGCTGATCCCGAATCCTTACTACATCCATTTGTTCGAAACGATTTTGATCTACGCGATCCTGCTGTTCGGGCTCGATATCGTGGTCGGCTACACGGGCCAGGTGTCGCTCGGCCACGCCGGCTTGTTCGGCATCGGCTCCTACGCCACCGGCGTGATGGTGTTCAAACTGGGCGCGCCGTTCTGGATCGCCATTCCCGCCAGCGTGCTGGGGGCGGCGGTATTCGGCGCCATCCTCGCGCTGCCGGCGCTGCGCGTGACCGGACCGTATCTGGCGATGGTCACGCTGGCCTTCGGCACCATCATCCAGATCCTGATCAACGAGATGACCTTCCTGACCGAAGGGCCGATGGGGCTGAAGATCTCCAAGCCGATGATGTTCGGCCAAAAGCTCAGCGAAGTGCAGTACTACTACATGTGCGCCGCGCTGATGGTGCTGTCGCTGATCGTCGTGCACCGGATACTCAAATCGAACCTCGGGCGCGCCTTCGAGGCGCTGCGCGACAGCCCGATCGCCTCGGACTGCATGGGTGTGTCGGTGTACCGCTACAAGGTGTACGCCTTCATCATCAGCGCCGGCTTCGCGGGACTGGCGGGCAGCCTGTACGCGTATTCGGAGGAATACATCTCGCCCAACACCTACAACTTCGAGTTGACCATCCTGTTCCTGCTGGCGGTGATCATGGGCGGGCGCAAAACGCGGTCGGGGGCGCTGATCGGCGCGCTGATCGTCGTCATGCTGCCCAGCTTCTTGGCCGACATCGACTTGTTCCGCAAGATCGCGGTGGCCGCCGCCGTGCTGGGCGTGATCGGCTCGGCCGTCATGTTGGCGCAGAAGCGCGTCACGCTGCGCCGCGTGACCGTGCCGCTGGTCGCCACCATCGGCATGGCCGCTTTCTCCTTCAAGCTGGAGAACATCGTCGACTGGCGCCTGACCATCTTCGGCTTGATGACGCTGTTTGTCGTCTACTATCTGCAGGATGGCATCGTCGGCTTCCTGCAAGGGCTGCTGGGTAGGGGCGCGGTGCACGCCAAGGCGGTGCGGGCCAGCGGCGTCGAACCGTTCGCACGGGCCAGCGGCGGCAACGCCGGCGACACGCTGCTCGACGTTAACCGGATCCTGATGCAGTTCGGCGGCCTCAAGGCGCTCAATGAAGTCGACATGAAGGTCGTGCAGGGATCGGTGCACGGCCTGATCGGCCCCAACGGCTCGGGCAAGAGCACGATGATGAACGTGCTCACGGGGATCTACAAGCCGACCGCCGGGCAGGTGTCGTTCGCCGGCGCCGTGATATCGGGCCGCACGCCGTCGCAGATCGCGCTGGGTGGCGTCGCCCGCACCTTCCAGAACGTGCAGCTGTTCGGCGAGATGACGGCGACCGAGAACGTGCTGGTCGGCCTGCACAACACGTTCAAATCGAATGTGCTGGACGTGATGCTGCAAACGCCGCGTTACAAGCGCGAGGAGCGCGCCGCGCGCGACCGCGCCGCCAGCATATTGGAGTTCGTCGGCCTGTCGGCGATGGCCGACGAGGAGGCGCGTAACCTCCCGTACGGCAAACAGCGGCTGCTGGAGATCGGCCGCGCGCTCGGACTCAGTCCGCGCCTGCTGCTGCTCGACGAACCGGCGGCGGGGCTGACCGCGCCGGACATCAAGGAACTGATGGCGATCATCCGCAAGATCCGCGACCACGGCATCACCATCATCCTCATCGAGCACCACATGGACGTGGTGATGGCGTTGTCGGACACCGTCACGGTGCTCGACTTCGGCCAGAAGATCGCCGAGGGCAAGCCGGCCGCCGTGCAAAGCGATCCGAAGGTGATCGAAGCGTACCTTGGCGGCAGCGGCGAAGAACACGGCGGCACGGCGGCGCCGGCGGCACACTAACGAGGACAGCACATGCTATCGATCTCCAATCTGCACGCCGCCTACGGCAAAGTCGAAGTCCTGCACGGCATCTCGCTGGAAGTCCCCCGGGGCAAGTTGGTGACCCTGATCGGCTCCAACGGCGCCGGCAAGACCACCACCATGCGCGCCATCTCCGGCATGATCAAGCCGAAGGAGGGCAGGGTCACGCTCGGCGGCAAGGACATCACCGGTCACGACTCGCACCGGATCGCGCGCGCCGGGCTGGCGCACTCGCCGGAGGGCCGGCGCGTGTTTGCCTCGATGACGGTGACGGACAATTTGCTGCTCGGCGCCTTCCCTCGCTTTACGCGCGCGCGGCCCAGGGGCGACATCAAACACGATCTGGAAAAGGCGCTGGAACTGTTCCCGCGCCTGAAGGAGCGGCAAGGGCAGCTGGCCGGCACCTTGTCCGGCGGCGAGCAGCAGATGCTGGCGATGGCGCGCGCCATCATGCTCGACCCGGACGTGGTGCTGCTCGACGAACCGTCGATGGGGCTCGCGCCGATCCTGGTGGAGGAAGTGTTCCGCATCATCCAGCGGCTGA
>JBDSKP010000530.1:0-3616 GCA_039916925.1 Duganella sp. | reverse complement strand
GATTCGGGCGAAGGCAGCGAGCTGAAAACGCGCATCAGCCTGAAGCCGACCGCGCTCAAGCAAACCATCGACGAAGGCGTCAAGCAGAACATCTCGACGCTGTCCAAGCGCGTCAATGAGCTGGGCGTGGCCGAACCGATCATCCAGCAGCAGGGGCCTGACCGTATCGTGGTCCAGCTGCCAGGCGTGCAGGACGTCGCGCGCGCCCGTTCCGTCATCGGCCGCGCCGCTACGCTGGAAGTGCGCATGGTCGACGAATCGATCACGCCGGGCACCGAGCTGTCGTCGGCGATTCCGCTGAACTCGGAACTGTTCACCGTCGGCAAAGGCGTGCCGGTCGTGCTGACCAAGGACGTGGTGCTGACCGGCGACTACATCTCCAGCGCCACCGCCAGCTTCGACCAGAACCACCAGCCGGCCGTCGGCATCGACCTCAACGGCGACGGTGGCCGCCGGATGCGCGACGCCACCCGCGACCGCGTGGGCAAGAAGATGGCCATCGTGCTGTTTGAAAAAGGCAAACCGGAAGTGCTGTCGGTCGCCACCATCCAGAGCGAACTGGGTAGCCGCTTCCAGATCACCGGCATGGGCAACGCCGAGAACTCGGCCGAGCTGGCGCTGCTGCTGCGCTCCGGCGCGCTGTCGGCGCCGATGGAAGTGATCGAGGAACGCACCATCGGCCCGCAACTGGGCGCCGAGAACATCAGCAAGGGCTTCCATTCGACGGTGTACGGCTTCGCCGCCATCGCCATCTTCATGATCATCTACTACATGATGTTCGGTTTCTTCAGCGTCATCGCGCTGGCGTGCAACCTGTTGCTGCTGATCGCGCTGCTGTCGCGCATGGAAGTGACGATGACGTTGCCGGGTATCGCCGCGATCGCGCTGGCGCTCGGTATGGCGATCGACTCGAACGTGCTGATCAACGAGCGTATCCGCGAGGAGCTGCGTTCCGGCGCCTCGCCGCAGTCGGCCATCGCCGCCGGCTTCGACCGCGCCTGGGCCACCATCATCGACTCCAACGTCACCACCCTGATCGTCGGTGTGGCGCTGTGGGTGTTCGGTTCCGGTCCGATCCGCGGCTTCGCCGTGGTGCACACGCTGGGTATCCTGACCTCGATGTTCTCCGCCGTGTTCATCTCGCGCGGCGTGGTCAACCTCTGGTACGGACGCAAGAAAAAGCTGCAATCGATCGCTATCGGCACCGTCTGGGTGCCCGGCGTGACGAAATAACTCAGGGGCTGACATGGAATTTTTCCGCATCAAAAAAGACATACCGTTCATGCGCCACGCGCTGGTGTTCAACGTGATTTCCGCGTTGACCTTCGTCGCGGCCGTGTTCTTCCTGTTCCACCGCGGGCTGCATCTGTCGGTGGAATTCACCGGCGGCACCGTGATGGAGTTGAAGTACCAGCAGGCGACCGACCTGGAGAAGATCCGCGCGTCGTTGAAGGGCATCGGCTACGAGGCGCCGGAAGTGACCAGCTTTGGCACCGCGCACGACGTCATGCTGCGCCTGCCGGTGGTCAAGGGCCTGAGCTCCAAGGACGCGTCGCAGCAGGTGTACGAAACGCTGTGCAAGGCCGAAAAGGGTGAGCTCAAGCAGATCGACACCGTCAGCGCCAAGGGCGAGCACGTGATGAAGCGCGCCTGCGCCGACGCCGCCGGCGCCGAAGCGGTCTCGCTGCAAAAGGTCGAATACGTCGGCCCGCAGGTCGGCGACGAACTGACGCAAAACGGCATGAACGCGCTGGCGATGGTGATCGTCGGCGTGGTGATCTATCTGGCCATCCGCTTCGAATGGAAATTCGCCGTCGCGGCGATCATCGCCAACCTGCACGACGTGGTCATCATCCTGGGCTTCTTCGCGTTCTTCCAGTGGGAGTTCTCGCTGACGGTATTGGCGGCGGTTCTGGCGGTGCTGGGTTACTCGGTCAACGAATCGGTGGTGATTTTCGACCGGATCCGCGAGAACTTCCGCAAGCAGCGCAAGGCCAGTGTGCATGAAGTGATCGACAACGCGATCACCTCGACCATCTCGCGTACCATCATCACCCACGGCTGCACGCAGATGATGGTGCTGTCGATGTTGCTGCTGGGCGGCCCGACGTTGCACTACTTCGCCGTCGCGCTGACCATCGGTATCTGCTTCGGTATTTACTCGTCGGTGTTCGTCGCCGCCGCCGTGGCCATGTGGCTGGGCGTCAAGCGCGAAGACTTGATCAAGCCGATCAAGGAAAAGGACGAAACGGACGGCGCGGTCGTATAAGCGCCGCCGGCTCCTTAAAACCCTCCCCGCGTTCGCGCCGGGAGGGTTTTTTTTAACCCGTACCCCCATGCGGGGTCGTACCCAGGGGGTACGACCCCTAAGTGGTGACGCAAGCGTTTCGCTAAAATCATGCGGGTTTTTTTAGCATGTCGTACAAGGCCCGCGCGGCCGGCGACAGGTGGCCCGCCTTGCGCGTGATCAGGGCCAGCTGGCGCGCGATGGTCGGCTCCTTCAGCTTGATGATGCGCAGGCGCGGGTAGGTGCCCTTCTGGATCGCCAGATTGGGCACGATGGCCGCCGCCACGCCGGCCGCCACCAGCCCGATGGCGGTGGAGCTGCGCTGCACCTCGTACTGGAACTGCAGGCTCAGATTCATGCTCTTGTCGCCAAGGTAGCTGTCGAGCAGCGCGCGGTTGCCGTTGACGTCACCGGAGAAGATCAGCTGGTAGGGCTGGATTTGCGCCCACGTCAGCGCGCGGCGCTTGGCCAGCGCGTGGTCGTCGCGGCACAGCAGCACGAATTCGTCCTGCACCACCGGCACCGAGACCAGCTCCGGGTGCGTGCTGCCGGACAGGTTGATGCCGAATTCCGCCTCGCGGCTCAGCACCGCCTCGGCCACGCGCGCGGACGCGTGGTCCAGTATCTTCACGCGGTTGCCCGGAAAGCGCGCCGAGTAGTCGCGGATGATGTCGGGCAGGAATTGTATCCCCGCCGTCGGCACGCTGGCGATCGAGATGTCGCCGCGCTGCGCCTTGCCGGTCTCGCGTATTTCGGTCAGCGTCGACGACAGCTCCTGCAGCAGCCGGCGCGCCTGCGGCAGGAAGTCCTTGCCGATGCTGGTCAGCGCGATGGTGCGCGTGGTGCGCTCGACCAGCACCACGCCCAGGAAAGTCTCCAGGTTGCGCAGCCGCTGCGTGACGGCGGTTTGCGTCACGTACAGCGTGTCGGCCGCCTTTTGAAAGCCGCCGAAGTCCGCGATCGCGACAAACGCCTGCACGCCAAGGATATCGATCTTCATGATGAGCCTTTCATCAGTTTTTTGAATGAATGGTCTAAATGAATTCATTGTACTTATATTTGATGCGGGAGCAAAATCCCGCCATCGAGTCCAGGAGCACACATCATGCACAGCCAGGCGGACGCGCTGACGGAGCGCACAGACCAATTGTCGCCCGCGACGATCTTCTTCGTTTTCTCCAGGCTGGCGCTGATGGGCTTTGGCGGCGTGATGCCGTTCGCCTACCGCGCGCTGGTCGAACAACACAAGTGGCTCACGGTCGAGGAATTCGCGAAATGCATGGCGCTGAGCCAGATGTTGCCGGGGCCGACGGTGTGCAACGTCGGTCT
>JBDSKP010000529.1:0-2507 GCA_039916925.1 Duganella sp. | reverse complement strand
GGGCCTCTCACCCAACGTCCCCGTGGTGCGCCTCAAACGCCTGCGCACGGCTGACGATGTGGTGATGGCGATCGAAACGAGTACCATTCCTGCACTGCACATGCCCGACCCGTACGGCGTGACCGATTCGCTGTACGGCTACCTGGAGTCGCGCGGCACCATCCCGATGCGCGCGCTGCAGCATATCCGCGCCGTCAACGCCAGCGCCGAGCAGGCGCGCCTGGCCAATATCCCTGCGGGTGCCGCGATGCTGCACATCACCCGCGTCAGTTATCTCGACAACGGCGCGGCGGTGGAACTGACCCACTCGTTTTGCCGAAGTGATTATTATGAATTCGTAGCGGAGTCGCGAAGATGAGCAGTGCAATCAAAGGTAACATCCTCACGCCGGCGGGCTGGATCCGCGGCGAGGTCACGTTCGACGAACGCGTAATCGCCATCACCGGCGGCGGCGTCGACCCGGCGCTCAACGCCGACGACTACATCATCCCCGGCTTCATCGACCTGCACGTGCACGGCGGCGGCGGCAAGGATGTGATGGAAGGCGGCGACGCGGTCCACACCATCGCCGCCATCCACGCCCGCCATGGCACCACCAGCATGCTGGCGACGACGATGACGGCGCCGCCCGAGGACATCGACATCGCGCTGGCCGGCATCGGCAAGGCCGCCGCCCAACGCGGCAAAGGCGAGGCGCGCGTGCTCGGCGCCCACCTCGAAGGTCCCTACATCAACTCCGGCAAGCTTGGCGCGCAGCCCAACTACGCGCGCTCGGCCAAGCTGGCCGATGTCGAACGCCTCGAAACGCTGGCACCTTTGAAGCTGATCACCGTGGCGCCGGAAATCGAAGGCCACCTGGCACTGGTCAAGGAACTGTCCGACGCTGGCATGCGGGTGCAGATCGGCCACACGCTGGGCTCCTACGAGGATGGCAAGGCGGCGCTGGAGAACGGCGCCCACGGCTTCACCCACCTGTTCAACGCCATGACCGGCCTGCACCACCGCGAGCCGGGCATGGTCGGCGCCGCGCTGGCGCACGCGCGGTACGCCGAGCTGATACCGGACCTGCTGCACGTGCACCCGGGCGCCATCAAGACCGCGCTGCGCTGCATTCCGCGCCTGTACTGCGTGACCGATTCCACCTCCGCCACCGGCATGCCGGACGGCGAATATATGCTGGGCCGCCAGGTCGTCATGAAGTGCATGGGCGGCGTGCGCCTGCCCGACGGCACGCTGGCCGGCAGCACCCTCACCATGGACCAAGCGCTGCGCAACCTGGTCGGACTCGGCCTCGATCTGGCGGATGCCTCGGCGCGGGTCTCGACGTACGCGGCCGATTATCTCGGCCTGCAAGAGCGCGGCCGCGTGGCCCCCGGCGCCTACGCCGACCTGGTGGTGCTCGACCGTGACCTTAACCTCAAAGCCGTCTATATCGAAGGAGAATTGTTGTGACCTCAATGATGTTGAAAGAAGCCCTGTCCGCCGCTGATTGCGTGGCCCTGCAACTGGCCCACGACGGTGACCGTTACGCGGAGCTGGGCCGCAAATTGAGGAGTACTTCGTTCTCGACCGCGCTGACGATCGCGCGCGGTTCGTCGGACCACGCCTGCGCCTACGCCGCCTACCTGATCATGGCGCGCCTGGGACGCGTGGTGGCGTCGCTGCCGATGTCGCTGGTGACATTGAACAAATCGCCGCTGATCACCCGCGACACGCTGGCGATCTCGATCTCGCAGTCCGGCCAAAGCCCGGACGTGGTCGAGCCGATCAAATACTTCCGCGACGGCGGCGCCACCACCATCGCGTTGGTCAACGATATCGACTCGCCGCTGGCGCACGCCGCCGAATGGGCGCTGCCGCTGCGCGCCGGCAAGGAGCAAAGCGTGGCCGCGACCAAGAGCTTCATCACCAGCCTGGTGGCCGGCGCCCGCCTGGTGGCCGCGTGGCAGGACGATCCGGAGCTGCTGGCCGGCCTGCAGGCGCTGCCCGATTCGCTGCGCGCGGCCGCCACCGAGGACTGGTCGCCGGCGCTGGAGGTGCTGGCGCCGGCCCGCAACATCATGGTGGTCGGACGCGGCATCAGCTTCCCCATCGCCCTGGAAGCGTCGTTGAAGTTCAAGGAAACCTCGGCGCTGCAGGCGGAGGCCTTCAGCGGCGCGGAAATCAAGCACGGTCCGATGGCGCTGATCGAGGAAGGCTACCCGCTGGTGATCTTCGCCACGCGCGGCCCCACGCAGGCCGGCCTGCTGCAGCTGGCGAGCGAGATGCGCGGGCGCGGCGCGCGCGTACTGCTGGCGGCGCCGGCCGACGTGGCCGGGCGCGACCTGACGTTGCCGGTGGCGGCGACGCCGGACCTCGATCCGATCGTGGCGATCCAGACCTTCTACGTGATGGCGGCGAAACTGTCGGCGGCGCGCGGCATGGACCCGGACGCGCCGCGCCACCTGAGCAAAGTCACCAACACCAATTGAGACAACATGAGTGAGCCGCGCCGCAACCCGCAGGGC
>JBDSKP010000528.1:0-7680 GCA_039916925.1 Duganella sp. | reverse complement strand
TGCGCGTGTCGCTTTGTCATTGCCTGGCTTGCCAGCGGCGCACCGGCAGCGCGTTCGGTTACCAGGCCAGGTTCGCGCGGGAAGGGGTGTCGATCAGCGGTGAGAGCACCCGGTATGAGCGCACCGGCGATTCCGGTGGCAGCGTGCGCTTCAGCTTTTGCCCGCGGTGCGGCGCCACCGTGTTCTATGAATTGGCCGGCCTGCCGGACATTATCGCGGTGCCGATCGGCGCGTTTGCCGATCCGGACTTCGTGGCGCCATCGCTGTCCATTTTCACGGGTGGCAAGCACCGGTGGGTGGAATTGCCGGACACGATGGAACGTTTGGCGTGAAGGACGGGGCGGCATCGACGACACCGCCCGCGCCCAACCCCGTCAGGCCGCTACGATCTTGCGGTTGGCCGCCCCCGGCAACATGCGCAACGTTTTGCCGATCGACGCGGTGTAGGTTTTCGACTGGACGGTGTCGACGTAGCGGTACTCGGCGCGCGTCTCGGCCGGCGTGACCGTCAGCACCACAAAGCCGCGCGACGCCGTCTCCGCGTATTGCAGCGGCCCGATCAGTTGCTCCATGCCGGCCGCCACCATGGCCGGCACGGCGGTGGGGAAGTAGCCCTCGAAGCCGGGCGAGGTCACGGATGGCACGCCGAATTCGACGCCGACCGCCTGACCGTTGACGTCGGCCAGGTCGCTGGCCCAGGCGTTGTGCGTGTCGCCGGCCAACACCACCAGATTTTTGTTGAGCGTGCGTGCCATGTTGAGCACTGTTTCGCGCGCGGCCTGGTAGCCATCCCACGCGTCGAGGTTGTACGGCACCTTGGGCGTGGCCAGTTGCTTCTGTTCCGCGTCGGACAGCGCCACGCCGGCTTGCACCTTGGCCGCGAGGGCCAGGTAGGCCGCGTAGCCGGTGGCGGTCAGCACCATCGGCGCCGGCAACATCATGCGCGCCATCAGCACTTGCTGGCCGAGGATTTGCCAGGTGGCGGTCGACTTGCTCATCTGGCCTTGCAGCCACGTGGTCTGCTCCGCCCCCATCAGCTGGCGCGCTGGGTTCGACACGTCCGCCGTGAACGCGGCGCTATTGAAGCTGCCGTCGGCGCCGGCATAGCTGGCGTAGGCCAGTTGCTTGTCGCGGCCGATCACGCGGGTGTCGAGCATGTGCAGCGACAGCAGGTTGCCGAAGTCGAACGAGCGGTAGATGCGGTCCGGCCGCGCGGCGTCGGGCTGGCGGATCGGCATCCACTCATGATACGCCTGGACCGCCATCTGGCGCCGCGCGGACCACAGGCCCTCGGTGGCGGGGTTGTGGTTTTCCGCGCCTTCGCGCCAGGTGTCGTTGGACAGCTCGTGGTCGTCCCAGACCGCGATGAACGGGATGCGCGCGTGCACCGCCTGCAGGTCCGGGTCGGTGCGGTATTGCTGGTAGCGGCGGCGGTAGTCGGTCAGCGTGATGATCTCGGTGGCCGGCTGCGACACCCGGTTCATGCTGGCGGCGTTCTGCGACGCGTAGCCGCCGGCGGCGTATTCGTAGATGTAGTCGCCCAGGTGCAGGCCGACGTCGATGTCGTCGAATTTGGCCGCGTCGCCGTAGGCGTTGAAGTAGCCGGCAGGGTAGTTCGAGCAGCTGAAGACGGCGAAGCGCGCGCGCGAGACGGCGCCCGTCGGCAGGGTCTTGGTGCGCCCGACCGGCGAGTCCACGCCCTGGCAGCGGAAGCGATAGTAGTAGGCGCGGTTGGCCGACAGGCCGGTGGCATCGACCTTGACCGTGTAGTCGCCGGCGGCGCCGGCGCGGGCGGTGCCGGAGGCGACGGTTTTGGCGAAGGCGCTGTCTTCGGCCACCGTCCAGCCCACGTCCATGTCGTCGGCGCCGGGGGCGGCCGTGACGCGTGTCCACAGGATCACGCGGTCGGGCAGCGGATCGCCGCTGGCCACGCCGTGCGCGAAGCTGACCGGTTGGTAGGACGGGTCGTCGCCGCCGCACGCGGTCAGTGAGATGGCGGCGGCGCCGACGGAGAAGTTGCGGATGAATTTGCGGCGCGAATTCGAAGGTGTCATGGAGGGGCTGTTGCTGAAAATGAAAGAAGGCTCATCTTAAGCAGCGCGCGTGACGCTTTCATGACATGGCGAACCCGGATCGCGCGCGAGGCCGTCGATCGATCAAGCGTTACAACGCCGCTTTTTTCCTGAACTGGGCCGCCTTGTGGCGATTGCCGCATAACGCCATGCTGCACCAGCGACGCTTGTGCGCTTTGGTGCGGTCATAAAACCAGAGGACGCATTCGGGGTGCTGGCATTGCTTGACGAGGTCGAAATCGCCGTCCACCAGTAGTTGTGCCGTCGCCTCGGCCACTGGGCCCAGCATCGACGCGATCGGTTCGGCGCGCGCCTGGCGCGTGAGCGTCAAGCCGCCTTCGCTGTCGCGCTCCAGGTGCGGCGCGCTGACGTAGGCGCGCAGATACGCGTCCAGCGCGGCGATATCGCCCACGCTGCCCTGCTTGCGCTGCTCGATCAGCCGCCTCACCAGTGACCGCAGCGCTGTTCCCCGCGCCAGCAGCGCGTCCGGATCGACCGGGCCGTCCGCGTCCACGGGCGCGACGCCGTGCCGCGCCAACCATTTGCTCACATCTTCCCCGCTATGCCAGTAGTCGATCGGGTGTCCGTCGACGATGGCCTCGGTGTTCAGCAGATCCATCGCCAAGTGGTCACCCAACATCGGCGCCTCGGACAGGCCGTTCACGGGATGCTTTTCCGCTTTCATCATTTAGTAACCGTTAAAATATTTGTTGACAGGTTATGCGAAGCTGTGGATACTCGTCATCAAGTAACCTCTTTGATGCAATTATAGCGGTTATTCGATCCGCGCCGCGCTTATCCACTGAAGGAGCCATCATGAACATCAAACCGCCGTTGTTTGCCGCCGCCAGCCTGGCCACCACCCTCGTCGCCGACGCCGCCGACAATCCCGCACAGGTCCATCACCGGACCATGGAAGTCCAGGGTGTCAACATCTTCTACCGCGAAGCCGGCCCGGTCCAGGGGCCCGTCGTGCTGTTGCTGCACGGTTTCGGCGCCTCGTCGTACATGTTCCGCGACCTGATCCCGCAACTGGCCGCCAAATACCATGTGATCGCGCCGGATCTGCCGGGCTTCGGCCAGACCGGCGTGCTGCCCGGCAATCAGTTCGCCTACACGTTCGACAATCTCGCCACCGTGATCGACGCCTTTACCGTGGACAAGGGAGTGGATCGCTACGCCATGTACGTGTTCGATTATGGCGCCCCGGTGGGCTGGCGCCTGGCGGTGAAGAACCCGCAAAAGATCACGGCCATCGTCAGCCAGAACGGCAACGCGTACGAAGAGGGCTTGAGCGACGGCTGGGCCGATATGCGCAAGGCCTGGGCCGAGCCGACCGCCGCCAACCGCGAGGCCTTGCGCCGATTCAACACGCTCGACATGACCAAGTGGCAGTACACGGAAGGCGTGCGGGATGCGTCGCTGATCGCACCCGAGACCTGGCAACTGGCGCACGCCGCCATCGAGCGCATCGGCGTGGAAGTACAGATGGATTTGCTGCTAGACTACGGGCAGAACATCAAGCAGTACAGCCGGCTGCATGAGTTCTTCCGTCGTAACCAGCCGCCGACGCTGGCGATCTGGGGCAAGAACGATCCGTTCTTCGTGCCGGCCGGCGCGGAAGCCTTCAAGCGCGACAACCCGAAAGCCGAAGTGCGTTTCCTGGACACGGGCCACTTCGCCATCGAAACCCACGGCAACGAGATCGCCACGCAAATGCTGGAGTTTTTGAACCGTAACGTCAAACCCTAAGCCAAGGCCGAGGGTCGGTGCCGACATTCGGACATTTTAGGAGCTTCCGCAGGCTAAAAAGTTCCTCATCTTTGAGTTTTGTCCGAATGTCGGCACGGACCCCGTCGTGCCGATGCTTCCACAACAGTTAGCGACATACCGCATGCAAGACCGATTTCGCGCCGATGTGCTGGCCAATAAGAACAACCGCATCATTCTCGATCGCTGGAACGCATTGGCGCTTCCTGACGGCTGGTTGGTCGCCGGATGCCTGTTCCAGACGGTATGGAATCTTCAGGCTGGCCGCGCGCCGGAAGAGAATATCAAGGATTACGATCTCTTTTACTTCGATATGGATGACCTGAGCGAGCATGGCGAACGGCAGGTGCAGGCGCATGTCGATGAAGTGCTTGCCGACTTGGGTATTTCGATCGATGTATCGAATCAAGCGCGGGTCCACCTCTGGTACGAGTCATACTTCGGTCATCCATATCAAGCGCTGCGTAGCGCCTGCGACGGGATCGATCGTTTCCTCATGCCGGCCACCTGCGTTGGTATCCGCCCAGATTCAATCTATGCGCCAAACGGACTCCAAATGCTTTATGACGGCGTATTGACTACAAATCCGCTGACGCCTTATCTTGATCTTTTTGAGCAAAAAGCCGCGTCATATTGCGCCCGCTGGCCGTCGCTACGCATTGTGCGTACCGCGTGCACTGCGATTTAAAAGCGCTTGCGTCAAGCCCTTACTACACAGACTTCTCGGGCCTTTTTCGCCGGAGCTTGGCATGCCCCGATATAAAAACGCCCCGCAAGCCGTGCGGCCTGAGGGGCGTTAGCCAGACGCGGATTAACTTTATTCGGCCAGCTTGGCCTTCAGCAGCTCGGTCAGCTGGGCCGGATTGGCCTTGCCGCGCGACGCCTTCATCGCCTGGCCGATCAGCGCGTTGAGCGCCGCTTCCTTGCCGGCGCGGTACTGCTCAACCGATTTGGCGTTGGCGGCGATGACGTCGTTGACGATCGCTTCCAGCGCGCCGGTGTCGGAGATCTGCTTCAGACCCTTGGCTTCGATGATGGTGTCGACCAGGTTCTCATCCGACGACCTGGCTTCCCACATGCCGGCGAAGACTTCCTTGGCCGCCTTGTTGGAGATGGTGCCGTCGGCGATGCGCTTGAGCAGGGCCGCCAGCTGCGCGGCCGATACCGGCGCGTCGTCCAGGTCCACGCCTTCGCGGTTCAAGGTCGACGAGACGTCGCCCATCAGCCAGTTGGCGGCGGCCTTGGCGTTTTCCTTGCCGGCTTTTTCCACCACGGCGACGAAGTAGGTCGCCATCGATTTGGACGCCGTCAGCACCAGCGAGTCGTATTCCGGCAGCGCATATTCGCTGACGAAGCGGGCGCGCATGGCGGCCGGCAGTTCCGGCATCGAGGCCTTCACCTGCGCGATCCATTCGTCGGAGATCACCAGCGGCGGCAGGTCCGGGTCCGGGAAGTAGCGGTAGTCCTGCGCGTCTTCCTTGCTGCGCATCTCGCGCGTTTCCTTGCGGTCCGGATCGTACAAACGCGTCGCCTGCACCACCTTGCCGCCGTCCTCGATCAATTCGATCTGGCGGCGCACTTCGACGTGCACCGCCTCCTCGATGAAGCGGAACGAGTTCAGGTTCTTGATCTCGCAGCGGGTGCCGTATTCCTTCTGGCCCTTCGGACGCACCGAGACGTTGACGTCGCAGCGGAACGAACCTTCCTGCATGTTGCCGTCGCAGACGCCGAGCCACATCACCAGCGAGTGCAGCGCCTTGGCGTAGGCCACCGCCTCGGCGGCGCTGCGGATCTCCGGCTCGGAGACGATTTCCAGCAGCGGCGTGCCGGCGCGGTTCAAGTCGATGCCGCTCATGCCGGCGTAGTCCTCGTGCAGCGATTTGCCGGCGTCTTCCTCGAGGTGCGCGCGCGTCAGGTTGACCGTCTTGGTGACGAATTCGCCATCCTTCTCGAAGCCGAACGTCAGCGAGCCGCCGATGACCACCGGGTCCTCGAACTGGCTGATCTGATAACCTTTCGGCAGATCCGGGTAGAAGTAGTTTTTGCGGGCGAAGATCGACGCCGGCGCGATCTTGGCGCCGACGGCCAGGCCGAAGCGGATCGCGCGGTCGACCGCCTGCTTGTTCATCACCGGCAGCACGCCGGGCAGCGCCAGGTCCACCGGACTGGCTTGCGTGTTCGGCTCGGCGCCGAACTTGATCGGCGAGCCGCTGAAGATTTTTGATTCGGTCGTGAGCTGCACGTGGTTCTCAAGACCGATGACGACTTCCCATTCCATATGATTCTCGCTCTATTCTGTGTATTGGATGCTTACACGCCGGCCGGAGCGCGGGTGTGCCAGTCGGTCGCCAGCTGGTACTGGTGGGCGACGTTGAGCAGTTTCGCTTCGCCGAAATGCTTGCCGATGATCTGCAGTCCCACCGGGCGGTTGGCGTTTTTGTCGCCTTTTCCGAAGCCGCACGGGATCGACATGCCGGGCAGGCCGGCCAGGCTGGTCGACAAGGTGAAGATGTCGGCCAGGTAGGCGGCGACCGGGTCGTCGGACTTGTCGCCCAGGTCCCAGGCGACGGTCGGCGCCACGGGGCCCATGATGACGTCGCAGACGGCGTTCGGGCCGTTGAGCACCGCTTCGAAGTCCTGCGCGATCAGGCGGCGGATCTTTTGCGCCTTCAGGTAGTAGGCGTCGTAGTAGCCGTGGCACAGCACATAGGTGCCGACCATGATGCGGCGCTTGACCTCGGCGCCGAAGCCCTCGGCGCGCGTCTTGCGGTACATGTCCGACAGGTCCTTGTACTCGGCGGCGCGGTGGCCGTAGCGCACGCCGTCAAAGCGCGACAGGTTCGACGACGCCTCGGCCGGCGCGATCATGTAGTAGGCCGGGATCGACAGCGCGGTGTTCGGCAGCGAAATATCCACCAACGTCGCGCCCAAGGCCACGTACTGCGCCAGCGCGGCGCGCACGGCCTGTTCGACGTCGGCCGCCAGGCCTTCGCCGAAGTATTCCTTCGGCACGCCGATGCGCAAACCGGTCAGCGGCTGGTTCAGCTCACGCGTGAAGTCCTCGTCGACGCCGCCCAGTTCCGGCGTCAGCGAGGTCGAGTCGCGTTCGTCGAAGCCGGCCATGGCGTTGAGCAGCAGCGCGCAGTCCTCGGCCGTTTGCGCCATCGGGCCGCCCTGGTCCAGCGACGAGGCGAAGGCGATCATGCCGAAGCGCGACACGCGCCCGTACGTCGGCTTGATGCCGGTGATGCCGCAGAACGCGGCCGGCTGGCGGATCGAGCCGCCGGTGTCGGTGCCGGTGGCGGCCGGCGCCAGGCGCGCGGCGACGGCGGCGGCCGAGCCGCCCGACGAGCCGCCCGGCACGGCGCCCTTGTCCCACGGGTTCTTGACCGCGCCGAAGGCCGAGTTCTCGTTGGCCGAGCCCATGGCGAATTCGTCGCAATTGAGCTTGCCCAGCGTGACCATGCCGGCCGCGCGGAATTTCGCGACGACGGTGGCGTCGAACGGGCTGACGTAATTGGCCAGCATTTTCGAGCCGGCCGTCGAGCGCCAGTCGCGCGTGACGAAGATGTCCTTGTGGGCGATCGGCACGCCGGTCAGCGCGGTGGCGGTGCCGGCGGCGATGCGGGCGTCGGCCTCGGCGGCCTGCGCCAGCGTCAAGGCGCGGTCCACGTGCAGGAAGGCGTTCAGGTCGCTCGCCTTGGCGCGCGCGAGGAAGTGCTGGGTCAGCTCGGTCGAGCTCAACTGCTTCGAGTGGAGCAGGGCCGACAGTTCTTTCAGGGTCTTGGTATGCATGGCGATCAGTCGATAACTTTCGGTACCAGGTACAAGCCGTCCT
>JBDSKP010000527.1:0-3484 GCA_039916925.1 Duganella sp. | reverse complement strand
GGAAGAAGGCTTGCAGCAACTGTTTCCCGAAGCGCGCATTTTGCGCATCGATGCCGATTCGACCCGCAAGAAGGGCAGTGCGCAGGAAGCGTTCGATACCGTGCACCGTGGCGAAGTGGATATTCTGATCGGCACGCAGATGGTCGCCAAGGGCCATGACTTTAAAAAGCTGACGCTGGTCGGCATTCTTAATCCCGACACGGCGCTGTTTTCGCAGGATTACCGCGCCAGCGAGCGGCTGTTCGCGCAGCTGATGCAGGTGGCAGGACGTGCCGGCCGCGCCGCGCGCACCGAGGGCGGCAGCGCCAGCGAGGTGCTGATCCAGACCCGCTATCCGCAGCATCCGCTGTACGGCGCGGTGGTGCATCACGATTACGACCACTTCGCGTCGGCACTGCTGGAGGAGCGCGAGCAGGCCGCGCTGCCGCCGTACCTGTTCCAGGCGCTGCTGCGGGCCGAGGCGCCCGAGCTGGCGACCGCGATCGAGTTCTTGACCATCGCCCGCGATTGCGTCGAGCATCCGGGCATCACGATCAACGATCCGATCCCGATGAGCATGACCCGCGTGCACAATGTCGACCGCGCGCAGTTGCTGGTCGAATCGGCGTCGCGGCCGATGCTGCAGGCGTTTTTGAAGGAGTGGTTATCGACCCTGCGCGAGATGAAAAGCCGCGTCAAGTGGTCGCTGGAGGTCGATCCGCTCGATATCTGACTATTGCAGCAGGGCGCGCCGCGCGGTGGCGATGATTTGCTCGCTGAGCGCGCGCGTGAACGGCGTGTCGAGGTTCCACGCGTGCCAGTTCAGCGCGACGTCGACGTGCCGGCCCGGCGCCAGGTCGACCAGGCGGCCGTCGGCCAGCGCCCGCGCCGCCTGCGACAGCGGCACCAGCCCGTAGGCCAGGCCGCCGTGGATGCACTCGGCGCTGGCCGGCGACAGCGGCATCGTATGATGCGGATACGGGCCGTCCATGTCGAGCGCCTCGCGCAGGAAACCGGCCATCATGTCGCGGTCGCACACCAGCGCCGGCGCCAGGCGCGCCGCGTCGGCCGAAAAACCGTCGCCGAACCAGTGGCCGGCGAACACCGGCGTCGCCACGCACACATGGCGCATCCTGCCCAGCGGCGTGACCTGCGGACCGTTGGCCGGCTGCTCGCCGGGCGGCTGGGCGGCGGCGACGCTGCCAAACACGCTACCCTCCCGCACCAGATGCAGGGCCATGTCGTGGCCCGCCTGCTGGATGTTGAGCTGGCAGCGCGGCGGCGACAGCAAAGGTTGCAGGGTGAGCGGGAACCACGTGGCCAGGCTGGCCGCGTCCACCGCCACGGCGATCTCAGGCATGCTAATCTGGTTGCCGAGATCGATGTCGAGCGACGCCTCCATCAATTTGACGTTGCGGTGGTGCGAAACCAGGCGCTGCCCGAGCCCGGTCGGCACGGCCGGCTGGCCGCGCACGATCAGCAGCCGGCCGGCGGCGTCCTCGAGCGCCTTGATGCGCTGCGAGACGGCCGATTGGCTGATGCCGAGCGCCACGGCGGCTTTTTCGAAGCTGCCCTGGCTGGCGACAGCGTCCAGCACGGCCAGCGCGCGATAGTCTAATGGAGCCATAAGTATTGCTTATAAAATTGAAATACAATAAGTAATACTAATGCTCTTTTGCCTCAAAGTAAAATTAGAAAGCCTATCGAAACGCCCATGAAGACTATCAAAACAGAAGTTGCGGTGATCGGCGCCGGCACCGCCGGCATGACCGCCTACCGCGCCGCGACCGCCGGCGGCAAGAAGGCGCTGCTGATCGAGGGCGGCCCGTACGGCACCACCTGCGCCCGGGTCGGCTGCATGCCCAGCAAGCTGCTGATCGCGGCGGCCGAGGCGGCGCACATGACGGCGGCGGCGCCGGCGTTCGGCATCCATCCGGGGCCGGTGCGCATCGACGGCAAGGCGGTCATGGCGCGCGTGCGCAGCGAGCGCGACCGGTTTGTCGGCTTCGTCGTCGAGGCGGTCGACGGCTATCCGGTCGCCGACAAGATCCGCGGCCACGCCCGCTTCGTCGGCGCCCGCACGTTGCAGGTCGACGACCACACCGTGATCGAGGCCGAGCGCTTCGTCATCGCCACCGGTTCGACCCCCATCGTGCCGGAGGAGTGGGCGGCGGCCGGCCCGCGCGTCATCAGCAGCGACGCCGTGTTCTATTGGGATGAGCTGCCGGAATCGGTGGCCATCGCCGGCACCGGCATCATCGGGCTGGAGCTGGGCCAGGCGCTGCACCGGCTGGGCGTGCGCGTGACCGTGTTCGCGCGCGCCGAAAGCATCGCCCAACTGAGCGATCCCGAGGTGCTGGCCGTGGCGCGGCGCGCGATGAGCGACGAGCTCGACGTGCGCTACAACACCAAGGTGGCCGCGGTGGAGCTCGATGGCGAGCAACTGATCGTCACCAGCAAGCGGCTCGACGGCGGGCAGCGCGGCGAGCGCTTCAGCTACCTGCTGTCGGCCGTCGGCCGGCGCCCGAACGTGCACGAGCTGGGGCTGGAGCACACCGGCCTCAAGCGCGACCACCACGGCATCCCGCTGTACGACAAATACACCATGCAATGCCAGGAGAGCCCGATCTTCATCGCCGGCGACGCCGACAACGAGCGGCCGCAGTTGCCGGAGGCGGCCGACCAGGGCCGCATCGCCGGCGACAACGCCGCGCGCTATCCGGACGTCAAGCCGGGCCTGCGCCGCACGCCGCTGACGATCGCCTTCACCGAGCCGCAGATCGCCACGGCCGGCGCCAGCCACGAGGAACTGTGCGCCTCGCACAAGGGCCGTTTCGCGGTCGGCCAAGTATCGTTCGAGAACCAGGGCCGCAGCCGCGTGATGTTGCAAAACAAGGGCATGCTGCGCGTCTACGCCGAGTTCCGCACCGGTCGCTTCCTCGGCGCCGAGATGATCGGCCCGCGCGCCGAGCATGTCGGCCACCTGTTGTCGTGGGCCGCCCAGGTCGGGCTGAGCGTGGCGGCCATGCTGGACATGCCGTTCTACCATCCGGTGGTGGAGGAGGGCGTGCGCACGGCGCTGCGCGACCTCGCGCACCGGCTGGCGAACGAGCCCAAGCACGACGATCCCTGCGTCGACTGCACCCCGGCGCCATGACCGCCGGGTAATTGTTGATTGTCACATAACGATACAAAAAAAGTCACACATTTCCGTCAGGAAGCCGTATGCTGCGGCATCGATAGTTCCGTTGCTTGTTGTACATTCCATGAAAATACGTAAGGTCACGGCGGCGGATTTACAGTTGGGGATGCCGATTCCGTGGAATGTGTATGGCGACAGCGGCGCGTTGCTGGTACGCAAGGGACACATGATCGCCAGCGCCAACCAGATCGCCTATCTGATCGAGCGCGGCAGTTTCGAGGATTACAGCGAACCGTCTTCCGGCTCGGCGCGGCCCGATTCCGTGCCGCGCATGCTCGACGGCGCTTGCCTGGCGCTGGCCGG
>JBDSKP010000526.1:0-3718 GCA_039916925.1 Duganella sp. | reverse complement strand
GGTTCAGCCGGACGAATTAAAGCAGGCAGCGTGAGGTTCACGCGACAGGTCGGTTGACAAACGCCGATCTCGCTGATCAGTTGATCGGAGGTAAAGATAGGCATTGGTGAACTCCGTGGGTAGTGGGACAAAAGGATCCAGTTTGGGTTTCGCAAAGACGATTCTAACTCCGGCTGCTTCGACTAATAATTAATTGCGATGAGGTCGGCCGGCCAGATCCCGATCTTCTCCACAATGAGCTGACCTGATGAAAATTCTTGGACTATCCGGCAGCCTGCGGGCCGCTTCCGAGTCTTTGATCTCCTGGCGGATCTTCGGGGTGGTGCGGGCTTGTGGATGGATGCGTGTGCTCATGCTGTCGAACGTTCCGGTGACGTGCTGCAATGGGTGGGCGAGCGCGGCGGGAAGCCCGCGATCAGCTCGTCAAGCACGACCTTGGCGCGGAACAAAGGCATGCTGCGACGAGGAACATGATCGCACGAAACTTGACACCTATCCAGAAGTCAAGCCAATAAGTGATAAAAGATATCATCTTGAGAGTTGTAAAATTTCTTTGTTCTGTCTCGTGCGGGCGATTTTCAAGATTACAATAAAGCCAACACCGGAAGGAGATGGTATGCTAAGTTTAAAGATAGGGTCTTCGTTGTGCATATTTTATTGTTCGCTAGCAATGGCTAATGAAGATTTAAGTACAACTGTTTTGCTGGCCCATGTCGATAAAAAAAATATCGAGAAATCTATTAGCGGAAATGTTTCATCAGGCTATCGACATCAGTTAGCTAGCCAAATGGAACGTATGCTGGATTTCGCCAGAGATCCAAGAAAAATAACTCTTGCCAACATCTCAGACCACATATATGGTGATTTTAATCAAAAGCATTGCGAGGTAAAGGCTACAGGGATTAAGGTTTGCGTTCACACTGATGGGCGTTATCCTTATAAGGCAATACGCATAACGGAGCTTGAAACTCACTCGAAGATTGAAGAATCAGATCACGGCGCCATAATTACGTGGGACCTAAATCCGAAATATGGTTGTTTTCCAGCCAACGAATTTTCGAAAATCTTTGAGAGCAAACCAAATCAGGTGCGGATCCCTATGAGCGATCCTTTTATTTCTAAAAACTACATACCCCCAACGGTGGTTGAGTTTCGAAACTTTAATCCTCGATTGCCGGCGGTCTATGTACAGATGCGATCATCAAGCGGTTGTGTAGCTTCGATTACGTTGTCTTCCATTTTGAAATCTAACTGAAAGAAATCATGACTATAAGAACCCCTACTACTCTTCCAGATATAGTAACCCGCATAAGGGCGTACAAAACTCCACAAACAGCCACTTGGAATGATAACTTCTCTGCAAATGTGACTGCTGTGTATTTCGCATCTCAAAAAGATCATAGTTACTACGCCCCGAAGCCTTTCGAAAATACCATTTCGCCGCCAGGGAAGATTTATATTAATCCCAATGATGCGACCAATCTTGCAAATGTAATTGGGGGCATTCCTTATCATTTAGCTAGCGATGCAATTATTTTGCATGAGATGGGTCATGGTTTTTATGCAACAGAGGTGGGCTTAGGCTATACTACTGATCCCGCGAAAATGTTGGACTGGTGTTTCGGAAGAGAAGCCTATGCTTCAATGTTTGTCTTTAATATTGGGCAGGAGCGAGTAGCGCAAGGTTTGGGGGCATCGATTGTTCCTGGCGTAGATGGCACTCCAGATCTTTACGCTACGATGCTTGCTGCGGTGGCAGGGCTCACGCCTGGTTCGGTCGCTTATAAGAATGCACTGTTGTCAGCCGCTAAAGCAAAGTTCGCCGGATCGACTGCCTATCGCCAGGCATGCACAGCGTTTGCTAATGGAGGCGGATTGCCGCCTTCTTATTTTCCACCCGCTATTCCCATGCCGCCTAGTACCGGTGGCTCGACTCCCGCCCCAGTGCCTGCAAATACTAACGCTGAAGGTCGTCCAAAGATTCCGGGAGGCTACTGGAAGGAATTACCACCAGCCAATCCGAGTGACTAGCACTGATTAATCTGTTAATTATTGTTGATTCTTATAAATCCGGTAATTATCTGGCATCTTCCCTCATAGCCCATAGGTTTATACACATCTCGACAGTCGGCAAATCTTGCCTGACCGGCAATGGAGCGGGCGATAAGTCCGTCTACATTCAAGCACTTACGAAAGTAGTTGTAAACGGTTGAATTTTCAGGTTTACTCTTGGTTTTTTGGCTGGCGCAATAATGACCGAATCGACGCACTGGACGGACGTGGAGTTTGCTGACATGGACCTCGGAGACAGTCGCCTTGACAGTCGCGCCAGGAAGATCATGGCGCGTTTTTCCGACAAACCGTCGGCCAGCATCCCCAAGTCGTGCAATGGCTGGAGCGATACCATCGCCACCTACCGGTTTCTCGAGAACGACGCGGTCGAGTGGCGTGACATCATGGCGCCGCACTGGGCCCAGACGCAGCAGCGCATGGGCGAACACCCGGTCATCCTGTGCTTGCAGGACACCACCGAACTCAACTTCAACGGCCAGCAGATCGAGGGCCTCGGGCCGCTCAGCTATGAAGTCCAGCGCGGCATGTTTGTGCATCCGACATACGCCGTCACGCCGGAGCGGCTGCCACTGGGCGTGATTGACGCTTGGATGTGGGCGCGCGAGAAGGTCAACGCGGCCGGCGTTCGGCCGGGAATCAAGGAGAACGCCCGCTGGATCGAAGGGTACGGGCGGATCGCCGAGATGGCCGCCGAGATGCCGGCGACCCGGCTGGTGTACGTGGCCGACCGCGAGGCCGATATGATTGAGTTGATGAAGTACGCCCATGACTGCGGCACGCCGGCCGACTGGCTGGTGCGCGCGAAGACCGACCGGGCGCTGCCAGACGGCGAGAAATTGTGGGCGCACACGCTCGACGGCGCGCCGGTGGGAGAAATCAGCTTCGACATCGGTGCGCGCGACAAACAGAGGGCGCGTGTAGGCGCCGACGCCGAATTGACCCACCTGCCGGGAAATCACTGACCCAGTCGGAAGGCTCGCTGACCTTGCTAATGCTGGGCCCCATTGATCGCGTATGGGTCAGTCGCGGATCGGCACATGGTTCAATTCTGCGTCGGTGCCAACAAGCAAGTACCTTGGCTGAGGCGGCTCTGGAAACCTACGAATTGAACAAAGGCATGGTGCCAAGGTGAATCAGCATTGACGAAGCTTGAGGCGGTGTAAAACGGAAAGGGCAGAGAGGAGCGCTTTAGGCTGATTCGTGGCGCTGTGGAAGAAGATACACTTCCGAAGTTTGACATGTCGAACAACGAGTTTAATACGACGCTCGGAACCAAAGTTATTCGAGAAAGTCTATTGCATTTCCACCGCCGGCGATGTCGATCCAGCCGCATTTCTACAAATCAGCCAGCGGGATATTGGCCCCCGTCGTACCTGCTTCGAGTGCCGCGATGAGGGCACTTAAATCGTGCTCCATGCGGGCCAGCGTCGCTTGGTCCAACGCCGCCAGTGCATCGGGTAACACGCCCGTGAATGGTGCGGGCGCGTTTTCGAGACGCTCTGTTCCTGCTGCTAATAGGGTCATGGTGACGGTGCGACGATCCGCCCCGTTCTTGTCCATTGAAATTAGCCCCTGAGCCGCCAATGCCTTCACCAAATTGCTCGCGGTGGTCTGATGAACATCGAGCGCACGGGCCAATTCACCC
>JBDSKP010000525.1:0-7309 GCA_039916925.1 Duganella sp. | reverse complement strand
GCGGCGGCGCGGGCGGCGGGAATGCCGCCGACCTCGTCGTGATCGGTGAGCGCCCAGACATCGACGCCGGCCTTGCGCGCGTGGGCGGCCACGGCGGCGGGAGCGAGAACGCCGTCGGAGACATTGGAATGGCAGTGCAAATCGACTTTTAACATGCTGTCATTGTATCCCGGATGCGCGCGCCCCTGCATAGCAACTCCGCAAAGCGGGCGGGATCGATATTCGAACCGCACACCAGCAGGGCCACGCGCTTGCCCGCCAAGCGCCCGCGCAGCGGCCCGAGCAGCGCGGCCGTCGCCACCGCCGCCGCCGGCTCGGCCACCAGCTTGGCGTCGCGGAACAAATACAGCATGGCCTGGCATATCTGGTCGTCGTCGACCCGCACCACCTCGTTGACGAAGCGGCGGCAGACGTTGAAGCTGTACTCCAGCGCGTACGGCGCGCACAGGCTGTCGGCGACGGTGTCGACCCGCTCCAAGGTCGCCGGCGCGCCCGAGGCGAAGCTGCGGTACAGCGCGTCGGCGCCGAACGGTTCGACGCCGTACACGGCGCAGTGCGGATTGAGCTGCTTGACGGCGGCGGCGATGCCTCCGCACAAACCGCCGCCGCCCACCGGCACCACCACCGCGTCCAGGCCCGGCACCTGCGCCATCAGCTCCAGCCCGACGGTGCCGGTGCCCTGCGCCGTCAACGGACCGTCGTAGGGATGCAGCATGGCGCGGCCCTCGTCGCGCTCGATCTCGCGGCCGCGCGCGAACGCCTGGTGTACGTCCGGCATCAGCAGCACTTCGGCGCCTAACTCGCGGCAGGCGGCGATGCGCGCCGGGCTCGCGTGCGCCGGCATGACGACCTTGGCGCCGCAGCCGGCCAGCCGCGCCGTGTAGGCCACGGCGATCGCGTGATTGCCGGCGCTGACGGCCACCACGCCGCGCCGGCGCGCCGCCGCGTCCAGTGCCTCGATGCAGTTGAGCGCGCCGCGCAGTTTGAAGGTGCCGGTCTTTTGAAACAGTTCCAGCTTGAGCCAGACCTCGGTGGTGGGGAATTGTTCTTCGATGACGCCGGTTTGCCAGCGCCACACGGGCGTGTGCAGGATTTTGCCGTCAAGGCGTGCGGCGGTTTCGCGGATCTGGGCCAGCGAGGGATAGGGGGATGTCATGTGGGTGCTCCATTGAACTATTCGGGGAACGCGGGCCGGGCCCGCGCGCGAAGATGCGCTGGGGACTGGGGGCGCCGAGCACCGGCGCAGCCGCAGCTCAGCGACCCTGAATAATTCGAATAATGGAGTAGGACTGGCCGCAACCGGCGAACGGGACCCGGCCGGCGTCCGCGGCGACGCGGCGGTGGTTCGTGACGGGGGTGTGGTGCGGGTTCATGCGGTCTATGATGCCAAAGAACCAAGGCGCTGGCAAGGTGTTCGTGGGGCGGATTAGGCGGAACGCCGTAATCCGCCATTGTATGAGCCGCCGAAACGCATGCATGGCGGATTACGCTGCGCTAATCCGCCCTACGTTCAGATGAACGCTTGATTCAACTCGCCAAGAATTCCTCGATGTAGCCCGCCAGCTCGACCGGCTGGTCGTGGTGCAGCATGTGGCCGGCATCGTGCACCATCTTGCGGGTGACGTCGCGCAAATACCCGAGGCGACGGTCCAGCTCGACCTGCCCACCCGGCTTCGAACCGAGCCAGTCCCACATATTGGTCTGGTCGGCCTCGACCCACAGCACCGGCGCCGTGATGGCTTTCCAGCACGCCATCACCTCGTCGACGTTGTAAGGCAGCGGGCCTTGCTGCTTATGGACCGGATCGCCGAGGATTTCCCACTCGCCCTGCTCGTTTTGCGCCGACCAGTGCCGCGACAAGAAAGCGGCGCGCTCGTCGCTCAGGCGTGGATTGGTCTTCTGCAAGCGCGCCGCCACCGCCTGTTGCGACGGATAGCTGCGCATCTCCGGCTTTTCCAGCAGGCCGTCCATCCACTTGGCGTAACGGCCGGGCGCCTGCTCGGGCTTGGCGGCGCGCAGGCCGGCGCCCTCCAGGTTGACCAGCTTGCGGATGCGCTCGGGGCGCGCGCCAGCATACAGGCCCAGGATGTTGCCGCCCATGCTGTGGCCGACGATGTCGACCGCCCGGTCCGGCGAATAGTGCCGCAGGATCGCGTCCAGGTCGGCCAGGTAGTCGGGGAACCAGTAGGTGTCATCGCCGCTGCGCTCGGACAGGCCGAAGCCGCGCCAGTCCGGCGCGATCACGTGCCAGTCGCCCTTCAAGGCGTCGACGACGAACTGGAACGACGCGCCCACGTCCATCCAGCCGTGCAACATGAAAATCTTGGGCGCGCCTTCCCTGCCCCAGTGACGCAGATGGCAACGCAAACCGCGTAGGGTCAGGAATTCGGAGCGGGAGGGTGTCGGCGTCATGGTCGGGTCCTTAATACGTGCCTTGAAAATGGCGTAGTCAGCGCAATATCGGTACATTGCTGGCCGCAAAGCAAAATAATAGCACGACCGTTCGCTGGCCGTGCAAGCGTAAAATAGCGCCATCCCGCCGTTCTCGTCATTCAACCGAAGGTTTCCAATGTCTATTTATCAACTGGGCGAACACGCGCCAGAGATCGATGCATCGTCATTTGTCGCCGACAGCGCGACCCTGGTGGGAAAAGTCACGCTGCACGCCAACACCTCGGTGTGGTTCGGCGCGACCTTGCGCGGCGATAACGAACGCATCACCATCGGCGAGAACAGCAACGTCCAGGAAGGCACGGTGATGCACACGGACATGGGCTACCCGCTGAGCGTGGGCAAGAACGTGACCATCGGCCACCAGGCCATGCTGCACGGCTGCACCATCGGCGACGGCGCCCTGATCGGCATCCAGGCCGTGATCCTGAATGGCGCGAAGATCGGCAACGGTTGCCTGGTCGGGGCCGGCGCGCTGGTCACCGAGGGCAAGGAATTCCCGGACAACTCGCTGATCATCGGCTCGCCGGCCAAGGCCGTGCGGACCCTGAGCGCCGACGACACCGCGCGCCTGCTCGCCAGCGCCGACAGCTATGTGCAACGCGGCCAGCTGTTCAAGACGCAACTCAAAAAGATCGGATAACACATGAGTATTACCCTGACGCAGGACGTCCTGCAGAAATTCATCTTCGAGAACGCCGCCGTGCGCGGCGAGTTCATCGACATCTCGGCCACGTGGCGCGAAGTGCTGTCGCGCCACACCTACCCTGCACCGGTCAAGAAGTTGCTGGGCCAGATGGTCGGCGCGGCGGCGCTGCTGTCGGCCAACCTGAAGTTCAACGGGTCGATCATCATGCAAATCCACGGCGACGGTCCGGTGCAGCTGCTGGTGGTCGAGTGCGACGCGGATCTGCGACTGCGCGCCACCGCCAAGCTGGCCGAGGACGCGGTCGTCGCCGACGACGCCACGTTGCCGACGATGCTGAACCTGCACGGCAAGGGCCGCTTCATCATCACGCTCGACCCGGTCGACAAGGTGCCGGGCCAGCAGCCGTACCAGGGCATCGTGCCGCTGGACGGCGACGACGTGGCGACGGTCATTGAAAACTACATGTTGCGCTCGGAGCAGCTGGACACCAAGCTGTGGCTGGCGGCGGACGACAACGTCTCGCGCGGGCTGCTGCTGCAAAAGCTGCCTGACCATGGCGGCAAGTCCGGCGTCGAGCCGCTGACGCCGGAAGAGGCGCTGGAGACGTGGAACCGGGCGGTGATCCTGGGTTCGACGTTGAAGGAGAAGGAGTTGCTGGAGACCACCGTCGACGTACTGATGCAGCGTTTGTTCTGGGAGGAGACGATACGGGTGTTCGATCCGTTGAGCCCGTCGTTCCATTGCACCTGCACGCGGGAAAAGGTCGGCAACATGCTCAAGATGCTGGGACGCGAGGAGGTCGACAGCGTGCTGGAGGAACAAGGACATGTCGGCGTCAATTGCGATTTCTGCGGGCAGCATTACGACTACGACAAGGTCGATTGCGCGCAGCTGTTCGCCAGCGACGAGCCGGTCGCGGCGTTGATACCGGCGAGCGACGTCAAGCACTGATAACCCGCACCCCAATGCTGGGGTCCGACCCCGTGGGGTCGGACCCCACCCGGCTGTGCGGGTTCGGGGCTAATCCCCGCCGCCACCCTTGGCATACCGCTGCGCCAGCACCGCGCACACCATCAGCTGCAACTGGTGGAACAACATCAACGGCAACACCACCGCCCCCAGCGCCCCACCCGCGAACAACACCTTGGCCATCGGCACGCCGCTGGCCAAACTCTTCTTCGATCCGCAAAACACGATCGCGATCCGGTCCTCGCGGTTGAAACCCAACCTGCGGCTCAACCGCGCGCTGATCAGCATCACCAATCCCAGCAACACCACGTCGATCAGCAGCAGCCCGCCCAGCGACTCCCACGACAACCGATGCCACAGCCCCTGCCCGACCGCCTCGCTGAACGCGGTGTACACCACCAATAGAATCGCGCCCTGATCGACCATCCGGGTCAGCGGCTTGTTGCGCTCGACCCAGGCGCCGATCCAGCGCCGCGCGACTTGGCCGGCGATGAACGGCAGCAGCAACTGCAAAGCGATCTGCAGCGCCGACTCCCACGGCGAAGCGCCCGTCATCTTCGCCGCCGTCAACAATCCCACCATCACCGGCGTCAAAAAAATCCCCAGCAAATTGGAGGCCGACGCGCTGCAGATCGCCGCCGGCACGTTGCCGCGCGCGGCCGCCGTGAAGGCGATCGACGATTGCACCGTGGACGGCAGCATGCACAGGAACAGGATGCCCAGATACAGGTCGGGCGTGACCAGCGGCATCAGCAGCGGCTTGAGCGCCAGCCCCAGCAAGGGAAACAGCGCGAACGTGCACAGCAGCACCAGCAAATGCAGGCGCCAGTGCGTGATGCCGGCCACCACCGCCTCGCGCGACAGCTTGGCGCCGTGCAGGAAGAACAGCAGGCACACGGCGGCATGGGTGACGCCGTTGAACACCACCGCGCCCTGGCCGGTGCACGGCAACAGGCTGGCCGCGACCACCGTCGCGATCATCGCCAGCGTGAAGTTATCGGGCAGGAACCGGGGACGTCTCACCATAATTTCTTCGCGCACTTGACTTCAAGGATGTCGACCGCGCCCACGTTGTTGCTCGACGACTGGCTGCGGATCAGATCGACGCGTTCGACGCAGGCGCCGCGCAACAGGCGCTCCTGCGTGCGGGTGCACACGGTCACGCCGCCGGCGCTGCTGGTGTTGCAATAAAAGTCCTCGACCCGCATGCGCGCCACCGCCTGCTCGAGCGGCATGCCAGGTTGCACGGTGTCGGCGACGAAGTTTCCGAGCCGCGCCTGGTTGACCGTGTAGCAGCCGGCCAGTGGCAACGCCAGCGCCAGCATCAGAAGTATCCGCATCGTGTCTTCCCTTCTTGTTTCCATACGGCAGTGTAACGCATGGCGGTCATCATCCGGTCACAAGCGGTAACTATCATGCGCAGCGTCGCTATTCCCGTTGTCACCCCATCGATTATCAAGGCAGAACATGAACCAGAAATTATCCGCAGTGTGCTTCGCCGCGCTGAGCTTCCCGATGCTGGCCATGGCCGCCAACGTTGCCGCCGCCGTCGCGGAAATGGCCGCGCCGGCCAATGCCGCCGACGTGGCGGACACCGTCGCCGCTGCCGATAGCATTGACACCGCCGCCGCGCCGATGGCCACCGTGGAGATCGCCACCCGCAAAACCCGCTCGTCGGTCGCGATGACCAAGAGCGATATGCAGAAAATCCTGCCCGGCATCAATCCGCTGAAGGCGCTGCAAACCCTGCCGGGCGTGAGCTTCCAGACCGCCGACCCATGGGGCAACAACGAACAAAACACGTCGCTGTTCATCCACGGCTTCAGCGGCCCGCAGCTGGGCTACACGATGGACGGCGTGCCGCTGGGCGACCAGCAGTACGGCAACTACAACGGCCTGTCGCCGCAGCGCGCCGTCATCAGCGAAAACGTCGGCAGCGTGATCCTGTCGTCCGGCGCCGGCGACCTGTCGACCGCCTCGACCAGCAACCTGGGCGGCACCATCGAGACCTTCTCCAGCGATCCGCAGCAGAGCCGCAACGTGGCGCTGCAGCAGACCGTCGGCAGCCACAAGACCTCGCGCACCTTCATGCGCTACGACACCGGCAGCTTCGGCGACGGCAACAGCGCCTATATCTCCGGCGTGCACCAGGAACAGCGCGCGTGGGACTTCCACGGCCGCCAGGGCGGCGACCAGCTCAACGCCAAGTTCGTCAATCAATCGAAGCTCGGCAAGCTGACCTTGTTCGTCAACTACTCGGACAAGACCGAGCCGAACGAGGACAGCACGGTGCGCTCGGCCAGCGAGAAGTTCCAGCCGTACACCCGCCCGTTCACGTATCCGAACATCCAGCAGGCACTGTCCTACCTGTCGCCGACCGGGGTCACGCCCGCCGCCGACGGCAACAACTACCGCAACTATTACGGCGTTGCCCAGCGCACCGACTGGCTGACCTATGCCAAGTTCGACATGAACCTGGGCGTATCGACCACCTGGTCCAACCAGGTCTATTATCACAACGACGACGGCGTCGGCATTGTGGCCGGCCCGATCGGCGTGGCCGGCTTGCCGGGCCTGTTCTCGGTCTACTTCCCCGGCCAGAACCTGAAGCAAGTGTTCGGCAACTCCGGCTACGCCACGCGCACCACCGAATACGCCATCAACCGCGGCGGCTACCTGTCGAGCCTGACCACCGAACTGGGCGACCACAGGCTGCAAACCAGCCTCTGGCTCGAAAACAACCGCTCGTCGGCCTACCGCCGCTGGTACGCGTTCGACGTCAACAACCCGAGCTCGCCGTACGACCGTCCGAGCGACCCGCTGATCACGCAGTACGGCAGCAAGATCGACAACAAGGTCGCGCAGATTTCGGTGCAGGACGAATGGCGCGTGCGCGACGACCTGGCGCTGCAGGCCGGCTTCAAATCGAGCCTGCAATGGGCCGACGGCCAGTTCCCGGTGCAGCCGAAGTTCGGCGCCATCGCCAACGGCTCGGCCGCCCTGCCGGTCGGTAAGATCACCACCAAGAAATGGCTGCTGCCGCAGATCGGCGCACGCTGGGACATCACGCCGCAGGACCAGCTGTTCGTCAACGTGCAAAAGAACATGCGCCAGTTCGTCACCTACGGCGGCGGCGGCGCCTCGCCGTGGAGCCTGGCCAGCCAGCAGGCGTTCGACCTGTTCCGCAACACCGCCAAGCCGGAAACCTCGATCACCTACGAGGCCGGCCTGCGCACCAGC
>JBDSKP010000524.1:0-2243 GCA_039916925.1 Duganella sp. | reverse complement strand
TCAGCCGCCCGCCACCACCATGTTCTCGATCAGGATCGAGCCGGTTTCCCTGGTGCCGCGCACCAGCACGTCGGCGCCGACGGCGACGATCTGCGCCAGCATATCCTTCATGTTGCCGGCGATGGTGATCTCCTCAACCGGATACTGGATGATCCCGTTCTCGACCCAGAAGCCGGACGCCCCGCGCGAATAGTCGCCCGTCACGTAGTTGGTCCCCTGGCCCATCAACTCGGTCACCAGCAGGCCGGTGCCCATCTTTTTGAGCATGGCGACGAAATCGTCGCTTTTTTTGGTCAGGGTCGACGTCAGCGACAGGTTGTGCGAGCCGCCGGCGTTGCCGGTCGTCTTCATGCCCAGCTTGCGCCCCGTGTACGTCGACAGGAAATAGCCCTGCACCACGCCGTCCTTGACGACGTCGCGCTTGACGGTGCGCACGCCCTCCTCGTCGAACGGCGCCGAGCCGACGCCGCCGATGATGTGCGGGTCCTCCTTGATCTGGACATGCTTGGGCAGCACCTGCTTGCCCAGTGTATCGATCAAAAAGCTCGACTTGCGGTACAGCGCTCCGCCGGACGTCGCCTGCATGAACGCGCCCAGCAAACCGGCCGCCAGCGGCGCCTCGAACAGCACCGGGCAGGTGCGCGTATCGATGGTGCGCGCGTTCAGGCGCGCCAGCGCGCGTTCGGCCGCGTACCGGCCGATGGCCTCCGGCGACGACATTTTGCCGGCGTCGCGCACCGACGAATACCAGTCGTCGCGCTGCATCTTCGAGCCCTTGCCGGCGATCGGCGCCACCGACAGCGTGTGGCGCGAGAACGGATAGCCGCCGATGAAGCCGCGCGAATTGGCCGACACGAAATGCGACTGCTGCACATGCACGTTGGCGCCCTCGGAATTGGTCACGCGCGGATCGACGTCGAACGCGGCCCCCTCGGCGCGCTGGGCCAGCGCCACGGCGGCCTCGGTGTTCAGGTCCCACGGATAGAACAGCTTCAGGTCGCGCGGCGCCAGCTCCAGCATGTCCTCGTCGGCCAGGCCGGCGCAATCGTCGTCGGCGGTGAAGCGGGCGATGTTATAGGCCGCCTCCACGGTCGCCTTCAGCGCCGCCGGCGAAAAATCGGAGGTGCTGGCGTTGCCGCGGCGCTGGCCGATGAACACCGTCACGCCCATGCCCTTGTCCTTGTTTTGCTCGATCGTCTCGATCTTGCCCTTGCGGACGGACACCGACAGACCACTGCCTTCGCTGATCTCGACGGCGCAATCGGTGCCGCCCTGCGCCTTGGCGAACGCCAGAACATCGCGCGCGAGCTGCTTCAACTGGTCCTGGGTGTGGCTGAAATGGGTATCGCTCATGGGCTGTTTTCTTCGGGTGGCCGCTAAAACAGTTATCATAGCAGTCGTTTACAGTTTACAGGGGCAGGTACACGCCCCACCGAAAGTTGATATTATGGTAAATCCAAATCGCGGCGCGGTCGGCTTCAGCTCCACCGAATTCGAGCAAGAATACGAACGCCCTTCCAAATCCGAGATGAAGCGCCAGTCCGACGCCCTGCAGAAAATGGGCGAAACGCTGGTCGAAGCGGCGCGCGACCGCGTCAAGCGCGTGCCGATGCCCGAGGACGTGCGCGACGCCATCCTCGAGTGCCAGCAAATCACCAACCACGAGGGGCGCCGGCGCCAGATGCAATTCGTCGGCAAGAAGATGCGCACCCTCGACGAAGCCGAAGTGGCCGAGATCCAGAAGGCCATCGACAGCTGGAAGGGCGCCTCCAAGTCCGAGACGGCCGCCATGCACGCGCTGGAACGGCGCCGCGACAAGCTGCTTGTCGATGACAAGGCGCTGACCGTGCTGCTGGAGGAGAACCCGGAACTGGACGTGCAGCAGTTGCGCACCCTGATCCGCAACGCCCGCAAGGAGCAGGCCGAGAACAAGCCGCCGAAGGCCTACCGCGAGATCTTCCAGATCCTCAAGCAGGTCGAGGGCAAGAAGAAGCAGGCGGCCACCGACGACGCCGACAACGCCGACGACGACAGCGGGAACGATGACGAGTAACGACACCACGGCCCCGGCCAATGTCGACGTCGACGCCGGCCAGCTGCTGGTCATCGGCCTGGTCTCGGTCTCCGACCGCGCCAGCGGTGGCGTCTATGAGGACCTGGGCATCCCGGCGCTGGAGCAATGGCTGGCGCGCGCGCTGACCACCCCCTACCGTCTTGAAACCCGCCTGATCGCCGACGAACGG
>JBDSKP010000523.1:0-3450 GCA_039916925.1 Duganella sp. | reverse complement strand
GGTCAGACCCCACATGGCCGTGCGGGGTCACACAGCGTCACGCGACCAAAAAAAACCGGCGCGGCCCCGGAGGGAGCCACGCCGGTTTGCGTACCTCAAAGCGGTCAGGCCTTGCGTTGCGCCACCGAGTCGACCACGCACAGCGCGGTCATGTTGACGATGCGGCGCACCGTCGCCGACGGCGTCAGGATGTGCACCGCCTCGGCGCAACCGAGCAGGATCGGGCCGACCGCGATGCCGTTGCCGGCCGCCGTTTTGACCAGGTTGTAGGCGATATTGGCCGAGTCCATATTAGGCGCCACCAGCAAATTGGCATCGCCGGTCAGCGTCGATTCCGGCATGAGGGCGTGACGCAGCTTGGAGTCCAGCGCGGCGTCGCCGTGCATCTCGCCGTCGATCTCCAGCGTCGGATCGAGCTTTTTAACCAGCGCCAGCGCGGCGCGCATCTTCTGCGCCGACTCGCTGTTGGACGAGCCGAAGTTCGAATGCGACAGCAGCGCCGCGCGCGGGAGCAGGCCGAAACGGCGCATTTCCTCGGCCGCCATCACGGTGATGGCCGCCAGCTCGTTGGCGTTCGGGTTCTCGTTGACGTGGGTGTCGACCATGACGATCTGCCGCTCCGGCATGATCAACACGTTCATCGCCGCGTAGACGCAAGCGCCTTCGCGCTTGCCCAGCACCTGGTCGATGTAGTGCAGGTGCAGCTGGGTGGTGCCGAAGGTGCCGCAGATCATGCCGTCGGCGTCGCCCTTCTTGATCATCATGGCGCCGATCAGGGTGTGGCGGCGGCGCATTTCCAGCTTGGCGTATTCCTGCGTCACGCCCTTGCGGCTGGTCATGTCGTAGTAGGTCTGCCAGTAGTCGCGATAGCGCTCGTCGTGGTCCGGGTTGATGACGTCGAAATCGACGCCGTGCTTCAGGCGCAGGCCGAACTTGGCGATGCGCGTCTCCAGCACGGCCGGACGGCCGACCAGGATCGGGCGCGCCAGTTTTTCATCGACGATGACCTGCACGGCGCGTAGCACGCGCTCCTCCTCGCCCTCGGCGTAGACGATGCGTTTGAGTTCGGCGGCGGTGCTCTTGGCGACCTGGAACAGCGGCTTCATGAAGGTGCCGCTGCGGTAGACGAATTGCTGCAGGCTGTCGGCGTACGCTTGCAGATCCTTGATCGGACGCGTGGCCACGCCGGATTCCTCGGCCGCCTTGGCGACCGCCGGTGCGATCTTGATCAGCAAACGCGGATCGAACGGCATCGGGATCAGGTACTCGGGACCGAACGACAGGTTGGTGAAGCCGTAGGTGGTGGCGACGATGTCGGACTGCTCGGCGTGCGCCAGCTCGGCGATCGCGTGGACCACGGCGATCTCCATCTCGCGCGTGATGGTGGTGGCGCCGCAATCGAGGGCGCCGCGGAAGATGTACGGGAAGCACAGCACGTTGTTGACCTGGTTCGGATAGTCCGAGCGGCCGGTGCAGATGATGGCGTCGCCGCGCACGGCCTTGACGTCGTCGGGCAGGATCTCCGGATTCGGATTGGCCAGCGCCAGGATCAGCGGGTTCGACGCCATCGACTTGACCATGTCCTGTTTGAGCACGCCGCCGGCCGACAGGCCGAGGAAGATGTCGGCGTCGGGGATCACTTCGGCCAGGGTGCGGGCCGAGGTGTCGCGCGCGAAGCGTTCCTTGTCCGGGTCCATCAGCTCGGTGCGGCCCTTGTAGACCACGCCGGCCAGGTCGGTGACGTAGATGTTCTCCAGCGGGAAGCCGAGGTCGACGATCAGGTCGAGGCAGGCCAGCGCGGCGGCGCCGGCGCCGGAGACGACCAGCTTGCAATTCTTGATGTCCTTGCCGACGTACTGGATGCCGTTCATGATGGCCGCGCCGACGATGATGGCGGTGCCGTGCTGGTCGTCGTGGAAGACCGGGATCTTCATGCGCTCGCGCAGCTGGCGCTCGATGTAGAAGCACTCGGGCGCCTTGATGTCTTCCAGGTTGACGCCGCCGAAGGTCGGCTCGAGCGAGGCGATGATGTCGACCAGCTTGTCCGGGTCCAGCTCGTTGATTTCGATGTCGAACACGTCGATGCCGGCGAACTTCTTGAACAGCACGCCCTTGCCTTCCATCACCGGCTTGGCGGCCAGCGGGCCGATGTTGCCCAGGCCCAGCACGGCGGTGCCGTTGGTGATGACGGCCACCAGGTTGCCGCGCGCCGTGTATTTATAAGCGGCGGCCGGGTCGATGACGATTTCTTCGCACGGGGCCGCCACGCCCGGGGAGTAGGCAAGCGCCAGATCGCGCTGGTTGGTCAGTTGCTTGGTCGGCGTAACGCTGATTTTGCCTGGGGTCGGGAACTCGTGGTACTCGAGCGCGGCGACGCGCAATTGTTGACGAATTTCTTCTTTTTTCTCAGATGACGAATCCATGCTGTGCTGCCTTCCTGTTTGTGCGGTCGGAAAGCCTACGATTTTATCAGACCAATTCTTTCATTTAAGTAGGTATTTTCACCAACGATGATAACGGTTATTGGCAGAATTTATGGTTCTCGCAGGCAATTGCCCGAATTTTTGGTGCTTTTAACGGCTTTAGGCTATCAATAGCTTCAATATAATCACATTTCATTAATAATTCAATTTGGCTATTGAAATCTTTGTTTTGATTGGGATTGTCAATATTTGGCCGGCATCGCTCAAAGTTCCGGTTCTGCCACCGGCTCGACCACGCTGGCCACCCACACCACGCATAGCAAGGCCGTGCCCTTGGGTAAGCTTGCCTGATCACCTCGGTGTCCGCATTTTCCGCCGTCGATCGCATGGCTGGGTACAATACGCCATGATCTCCGAATTCGACCTCATCAAAGAATACTTCCAGCGCCCTCAGCACCCGGGCCGGGCCACGCTTGGCATCGGCGACGACTGCGCGCTGCTCACCCCGACGCCGGGCATGCTGACGGCGATTTCGTCGGACATGCTGGTCGAGGGCCGCCACTTTTTCGCCGGCGAGGACGCTTATCGCCTCGGCCATAAAAGTCTGGCCGTCAATCTGTCGGATCTGGCGGCGATGGGCGCGCGGCCGGTCGGCTTCACGCTGGCGCTGGCGCTGCCGTCGGCCGACCGCGCCTGGCTGGCCGGCTTTTCGCAAGGCTTGTTCGCGCTGGCCGACGCTTTCAATATCGCATTGATCGGCGGCGACACCACCAAGGGGCCGCTGACGATTTGCATCACGGTGTTCGGCGAACTGCGTCCCGGCCAGGCCTTGCGCCGCAATGCCGCGCAGGCAGGCGACGATATCTGGGTTTCCGGCACCCTGGGCGACGCCCGTCTGGCGCTGGCCGGCTACCGTCTCGAACAAAGCCTCGACCCGGCCAGCCTGCACACCGCCGCAGTGCGCATGCATACACCGGTGCCGCGCGTGGAGCTGGGCGTGCTGCTGGCGGAACAGGGCCTGGCCCGC
>JBDSKP010000522.1:0-3093 GCA_039916925.1 Duganella sp. | reverse complement strand
CGCCGATCGCCCGCGCGCTGATCGGCAAGTCCGCCGGCGACGTGGTGGAAGTGCAGGCGCCGTCCGGCCCGCGCGAATACGAAATTCTGGAAGTGCGTTACATCTGATGTTGCTTGCACGATTCCGTTTGCTGGTCGCGACGTTGTGGGCGGGCAGTCTGTGGGCGATCGGCTACCTGGCCGCCCCGACCTTGTTCGCCACGCTGGCCGACCGCGCGCTGGCCGGCACCATCGCCGCCAGCCTGTTCAACAACCTCGCGTGGCTGTCGATCGCCTGCGCGCTGGTCATGCTGGTGCTGATATGGGTGAGCAAGGGCACGGAGACGGCCGGGATCTTCGCCGGCTCGGCGCGTAACTCCGAGGTGCGCTCGCGCAAGACGCTGCTGGCCGTGGTGCTGGTGATGCTGGGATGTACCCTGGTGTCCCACTTCGGCCTGCAGCCGATGATGGCCGCGTTGCGGACGGCGGCGGGGCCGGGTGGTGTGATGGATGCGGCCGCCAAGAATGAATTTGGCATCCTGCACGGCGTCTCCAGCGGTCTGTTTTTAGTGCAGAGCCTGCTGGCCGCGTGGCTGGTGATTAAACAATAACCCCCAACCGAAGGGGTCTGACCCCTGGGGGGGCAGACCCCGGGCCAACGGGGTGCGGGTTTCGGCGCTGCCGCAAGCCTTGCGCTTATTTCGAACCCAGAGCGCTCTTCTTCGAGGATTTCTGCTGCGGCTTGGCGCGCTTGATGTTGCCGCCTTGCGTGACGCGTTCATTCCCCTTCAACAGCACCTTGGTCACGGACGGACGCTTGGTGCCGCTCGGGCTAGGCTTGACGATGGTCACTTCGCGCAGGCCCTTGCCGGACGTCGAACGTTCCTTCGTGGTTTCCACTTTCGGGCGGTACAGCACCAGCAGTTTGCCGATGTGCTGCACCGGCGCCGCGTCCAGTTGCTCGCAGATGGTGTCGTACATGGCGGCGCGCGCCTCGCGGTCGTCGCCGAACACGCGCACCTTGATCAGGCCGTGCGAATCGAGGCCCAGGGCGATTTCCTTGAGGACGTTGGCGGTCAGCCCCGCTTCGCCGATCAGGACGATGGGCTTGAGCGCGTGAGCTTCGGCGCGCAGGGCGCTGCGCTCAACGGGTGTAAGTTTTTGCATAATAAATTTTTAGTGGTTCCCTTAAAGGCAGTATTCTACGCGAATGAAGAAGAAGAAATTAAACAAAAACTGGTTGCACGACCACATTAACGACCCTTACGTGAAATTGGCGCAAAAAGAGGGCTACCGCGCCCGCGCCGCGTTCAAGCTCAAGGAGATCGACGAGGACGAGCACCTGATCAAGCCCGACCAGGTCATCGTCGACCTCGGCTGCACCCCCGGCAGCTGGGGCCAGTACGTGCGCCGCAAGCTGGCCGGCAAGGACGGCGGCGGCATCAACGGCACGCTGATCGGCCTCGATATGCTGCCGATGGAGCCGATCGCCGACTTCCATTTCATCCAGGGCGACTTCCGCGAGCCGGATGTGCTGCAACATTTGGAAGACGTGCTCAAGGGCCGTAAAGTTGACGTTGTGTTATCGGATATGGCGCCCAACCTGTCCGGCATCGCCAGCGCCGACGCCGCACGCATGGAACATCTGATCGATCTGGCAATAGAATTTTCGCAGGCGCATTTGAAACCAAGTGGCTCGTTGTTGGTCAAATGTTTTAAGGACATGGGTTTTAACGATATCGTCTTGAAATTCCGTCAAGAGTTTAAAACGGTTGTGCAGAAAAAACCGAAAGCCAGCCGTGACAAATCGTCCGAGATTTTCCTGCTCGGCCGTGGTTTGAAAAACCCCACCGACGGCATGGCATCGGCGCAACCGTTGGATTCCGAGCAATTCCGCCCTTGATCGCCCTTGTTTTTTGCCGCACGGGCCGCACATCCAGCAGGGAAGCGCAGTTTTGTCTTGATCCGTGCCATATTTTGATCAAATAATGTGCCTTTCCGCCGGGTTTAGACCCCTGCGCACGGGTGGGCTTCTGGCACCGCCTGCTTATTACGAGTAAAATCGGGTTTCTAGCCCTAGGTTAAAAGATGCGCCCCGCATCCAAGGAGTTTTCGTGAATAACATGTTTTCCAAATCAGCCATCTGGGTAGTCGTCGTACTGCTCCTGCTCATGCTGTACAAGCAGTTCGATAGCCATGGCGTAGCAGGCGGCGCCAAACCCATCGCTTACTCCGATTTGCTGGATGACGTGAAAGCCAAGCGCATCAAGGATGTCGTGATCGAGGGCGGCAACATCACCGCCACCCGCACCGATGACACCAAGGTCCGCACCACCGCCACGATCCTCGATCGCGGCCTGGTCGGCGACCTGCGCGACAACGGCATCCGTTTCGACGTCAAACCACCCGAGGAGCCATCGTTCCTGCAGCAGGTGTTCGTGTCGTGGTTCCCGATGCTGTTGCTGATCGGCGTGTGGATCTTCTTCATGCGGCAGATGCAGGGCGGCGGCAAGGGCGGCGCGTTCTCCTTCGGCAAGTCGAAGGCGCGCATGATGGACGAATCGAACAACACCGTCACCTTCGCCGACGTCGCCGGTTGCGACGAAGCCAAGGAAGAGGTCAACGAGATCGTCGACTTCCTCAAAGATCCGAGCAAGTTCCAGAAACTGGGCGGCCGCATTCCGCGCGGCGTGTTGATGGTCGGTCCGCCGGGCACCGGTAAAACGCTGCTGGCGCGCGCCATCGCCGGCGAAGCCAAAGTGCCGTTCTTCTCGATCTCGGGCTCCGATTTCGTCGAAATGTTCGTCGGCGTCGGCGCCAGCCGCGTCCGCGACATGTTCGAGAACGCTAAAAAGCATTCGCCTTGCATCATTTTCATCGACGAGATCGACGCGGTCGGTCGTCACCGTGGCGCCGGCATGGGCGGCGGTAACGATGAGCGCGAACAGACGCTGAACCAGCTGCTGGTTGAAATGGACGGTTTTGAAGCGAGCTCCGGCGTTATCGTCGTGGCCGCGACCAACCGCGCCGACGTGCTCGACAAGGCGCTGCTGCGTCCGGGCCGTTTCGACCGCCAGGTCATGGTGGGCCTGCCGGACATTCGCGGCCGCGAACA
>JBDSKP010000521.1:0-4816 GCA_039916925.1 Duganella sp. | reverse complement strand
GCGGCCCCAAGGGTCCACCATCGGCGCCGCCGACCATACCGCCCATCATCATCACCCCGTTCAGCTACCAGAAGCCGGAGCCGGCCATCGATCCGCGCATCACGCCGCCGCGTCCACCGATCATGCCGCCGCCACGGCCGTGCATCTCGTGCATGGCGCTCTGTTGACCGGCCGCTGAAGGTCCCCGACATCCCGTCGCACACGCGCCCGGCGCCGTCCCTTCGATGGCTGCGCCGGCGAAGGGCATGGTCGGATCGCGCATGAATGTCGAGTTGCTATTGTTGTTCGGGTGCTGGCCGCTTATGATTCCACCCCCGACTCCAATTCAACCCGAGCATAAGCATGAGCAACGATTATTCCGACGTAGACGAACAGCCCGACAACGACGCCCCGGTGCAGGAGGCGCGCGTGTGGCAAGGCAATGGCTGGACCGCGCGCGTGATCAAGAACGACGACGATGAGGGCTGGGCCGTGGCGATGATCAAGGACGGCGAGCCGGAACCGGCGCTGGTCGGTCCGTGGACCATGGGCCGCGACAAGAAAAATCCCAAGCCGCTCGACGTCAACGCCTTCAACACGCTGGTCAAGACCGCCAACGAGGTGATCCGCCGCCACGAGCAGCAATTGCACGCGCAGTTGCACAAGAACGTGTTCGTCAGCACCGACGACGGCCAGGTCAAGGTCGCGCTCGACATCGTGCCCGACGAGGACGACGCCTACGCCACCTTGACCGCGTTCGACCCCTACGGCGAACAGTTGGCGCAGGTGCGCGTGCCGCCGACTTTCAAACTGAGTGTGACGAGCGCGTCGGCGTGGATCGAAAAGGGTTACAAAAAACCATGATGCTGCACCGCAGCGCAACATTTTGTTCCACCCTTTAATTAAGATTGCGTTAAGTGAAGGTGTAAGTAAATGTAACATTGAATCGTGCGCTGCTTTTGGGAAATGTTGTTGCTGCTACATTTCAGGCTCGGGTACGGCTAGCGTTTTGCGGCCGTATTTTTTTGATCTTTTTGGAGACCATATGAACGTAGCAAAGCATCTCGCAGTGGTATTGGCGCTCTCCGGCGCCGCGCTGATGACGCACGGCGCCTGGGCCGCCGACATCAGCCAACCGGTTGAAACCATCGATCTGAGCGGCGGGACCGGCTTCTTCGGCCACCAGATCACCGGCGCCAACAAGGGCAACACCTTCGCGGACATCTACACCTTCACGCTGACGGGCGCGAGCAAGATATCGGCCGATACCTATTCGCACTCCGGCAATCCCAAAAACGGCCTCGACATCCTCAACTTCGGCCTGTACGACGCCGGCGGCCTGCTGCTCAAAGCCACGCAGCTGTCGACCGGCGCCACCGACCAGTGGCAGCTGGACCTGGACAGCCTGGCGGCCGGCAGCTATTACCTGCAGGTCAGCGGCAGCGTGCTGGCGAACGCCGCCGGCCGCTATTCGTCCAGCCTGACGGTCACGCCGGCGCCGGTGACGGTCGTGCCCGAGCCTGGAACGTACGGCATGATGCTGGGCGGACTGGCCGTCATGGGCGCGGCCCTGGGCCGGCGCCGTCGCCGGGACGGCGGCGCCGTCTAATCCCCACCACACAAACGCGGGCGCGCGCCCGCGCCACCGGCCGGACCGCCACGGCGGTCCGGTTTTTTTTCGCCTTTCGGCCCGGACCTGATAGTATTTCCTATGTGCATCTATCCCACTTAGGAACCCCGATGGAAAGTCGTCTCACCCGTCTTGAAGCCGTTCAGACCATGTTGCTTGAAATCGGGCAGAAATCGAGCACCTGCACCGATATCAGCGAGTTCCTGCAGGCCGTGCACGCCGGGCTGGGCCGCATCATGTACGCGGCCAATTTCTTCGTCGCGCTGAGCGACCACGACGGGGCGCCCAACCAGGTGCGCTTCGTCTATTACGTCGACGAGGTCGACGAACCGCCGGACCGCGACGAGCTGTGCGAACTGGTGGCGGGCAAATCGCCGACGGCGGCGGTGATCCTGAGCGGCAAACCGCTGGTGATGACTGCGGCCGAGCACGTCTCCAGGCTCGAAGCGGACGCCGGCTTCGGCATCGGTACCATCGCCGAGCACTGGATGGGCTGCCCGCTGCTGGACCAGAACAACCAGGTGCTCGGCGCGATCGTCATTCAAAGCTACGACAAGCAACACACCTTCAACGACGAGGACCAGGCGCTGTTCGCGCTGATCGCCAGCCACGTCTCGAGCGCGCTGCGCGGCCTGCAGAGCATGGACCGGCTCGAGCGCGCGGTGCAGGAGCGCACCGCGCTGCTGGCGCACGAGGTGGCCGAGCGGCGCCGCGCCGAAACCATCCAGCGCGCGCTGTACGAACTGGCCAACCTGTCGGCCACGACCACCGGCGGCAACGTGCTCAACACGCGGCTGCACGAGATCATCAGCGAGCTGGTTCCGGCGCGCAACTTCCTGATCGCGATCTACCATCCGGACTCCGAGGAAATCAGCATTCCGTATTTTGTCGATGAAAAGGACGACCAGGCGCCGGTCAAGCGCTTCGATTTCGGCATCGGCATGTCGTCGTACATATTGCAACGCAAGCAGGCGGCGCTGCTCGACAAGGCGGGCCTGGACGTGCTGGTGGCCGGCGGCGACATCGCCCGGCCGCTGGGCAACGTCGACATCGCCAGCTGGATGGGCGCGCCGATGCTGCTGGGCGACCAGGCCTACGGCGTGATCATTGTGCAGAGCTACGACGCCGCCGTGCTCTACACCCAAGCCGACCTCGACATCCTCGCCTTCATGGCCAGCCACGTGGCGGTGGCGATCGCGCGCATGCAGGCCGAGCGCGAGATCCGCCGCGCCAAGGACGCGCTGGAGGAGCAGAACGCGGCGCTCGAGAGCGCGCTGGCGTCGCTCAAGGAGGCGCAGGGCGAGCTGGTGCGGCAGGAGAAGCTGGCCTCGCTGGGCCGGCTGGTGGCCGGCGTGGCGCACGAGATCAACACGCCGCTGGGCATCTGCGTGACGGCCACCAGCCACCTGGTGGAGGAGCTCAAGCTCACGCGCGAGGACATGGCGGCCGGCGCGCTCGACGAGGACGGGCTGAACCAGTTCTTCGACATCATCGACCAGTCGCTGCGCATCATGACCACCAACACGCAGCGGGCGGCGGCGCTGGTGCGCAGCTTCAAGCAGGTAGCGGTCGACCAGTCGTCCGACGATATCCGCAGCTTCAACCTGCGCAAGTACCTCGACGAGGTGCTGCTGTCGCTGCAGCCCAAGCTCAAGGGCAAGCCGATCGTCGTCGACATCGATTGCGAGGAGCGCATCGAGATGGCCAGCTTCCCGGGCGCGGTGTCGCAGATCGTCACCAACATGGTGATGAACTCGTTGGTGCACGGCTTCGAGGAGGGGCAGTCGGGCAAGATCAGCATCAACGGCAAGCTCGATGGCGATTTCGTCGTGTTCGAGTACAGCGACGACGGCGTCGGCATGGACACCGGCACCCTGGCGCAGCTGTTCGACCCGTTCTTCACCACCAAGCGCGGCTCGGGCGGCAGCGGGCTGGGCGCGCACATCCTGTTCAACCTGGTCACGGGCGCGCTGGGCGGCACCATCAAGGTCGCCAGCGCGCCGGGCATGGGCCTGCACTACAAGCTGCGCTTCCCCAAGATCAAGCGCAAGTGAATGACGGGCAGCACAGGCGGCATGCGCCTCGGTCCGACGCTACGATGGGTTCTGGAGTATCCAACCAGCCATCAGGTCCTGAAGGTCGTTTGCATAATTCCAGGATTTAAGTTCGCTCAGCTTGACTTTGTTTTTCTTGGCGGCCACGGCTAAGGTGCCCTGAAATACGACATTGGAATTGTCAATCAACGCATGCCGAGCCTGAAAGCCAAGATCGTGAATCGTAAAGACTATCGCGTCGAAAAGAGGCTTGAACTTGGCGTCGAACGGGCAATTAAGGAAGACTCGGTCATCGTAGTCAGCCGGTTTATTCACCGCGAGGGCCATCAGATCAGCACCATCGAGGCTAAGAGCGACTTTCGCGTTTCGTCGTCGAGCTTCAACTTGGTCGTTGGCGCCGGAAGGTGATGGACCTCGGGATGTTTGCCCACTACCTTGCTCCGCGACAGGTTCAACTTCACGATCTTTCCTGGCTTCAAGGTGGTGTTCGCCTCGAGGACCTTGCCAGGCGCCGATATGACAACCGTCTGCCCTTGCCCCTTAGCGCGCGCGAGCGTCACCTTGTAAGTCTTGCCTGTTGGAGGCTTGGACGCGGACGCCTGATGAACTGACAGCACGGCCTTTCCAGCCTCATTAACTGTCGTCTTCCTGGCGCTCTTCTCGCCTACGACAGAACCGCCGATCTTTTTAGCCACCGGTTTCCCCTTTTCCGAAACCTTGATCCGAGCGTTGTTCGTAACTGATGATAGCCTCTAACCGGCAGGTTGTCATGCCGAGCAAAATTTGGCACGCGAAATCGATAGGTATTCTGTCAGTAGCCATTGCCGTTCCTAAGCGAACGATGCAGCCTTTATTGTGCTTTGAGGCGGTCGAGCGTGGCGTTGACCCACGCCATGAGTTTGTCATCGTCGGCCATGTTGCCGTCGTAGCGTACCGCCGGTACGAACGGTTCGCGCGTGGCCTGGAAGGCGGTGTAGATCGCCGACGGCACGAAGATCGTGCCTTGGCCGCTGGGTAGCTTGTATTGGCCGATTTCGCCGTACGGCGAGTAGCCGATGGTCGGCTCGCCCAACAGCACCGTGTCGGCCATGGACGAGATCTGCTGCACGAAGTTCATGCAGGAGCTGAAGCAGCCACGATCGATGATGGCGGC